>JAKLJW010000004.1 GCA_023150935.1 Candidatus Binatia bacterium
CCACGCTCCGCCGCCAGTGCCGCCGCAACAATGTCCGGATACGGCGTCCGCCGCGCCTGGCGCAGGGTCGCCACGTGATCGATGTTCACACCCAGCTTCGTCATAACCGCCCTCGCGCCGCTCACGCGCCGGTGCCGGCCGGCGAGCCGGCGCCAGCACGGATCGCCGCGGCAATCTCTTCGGCATGAATCCGGACGCGATCGGCGTCCTCGCCTTCGACCATGACACGGATCAACGGCTCGGTCCCCGACGCACGAACCAGAACTCGCCCGCGTTCTCCCAGCGCACGCGCAATTCCATCGATCGTCTGCCGCACGCCGGGGATACCTTGCGGGTCACAGCGCTCGGCGACGCGGACATTGACCAGCGTCTGCGGAAACCGCTGCATCTGCCGTCGCAACGCGCTCAACGGCCGCCCGCTTTCGACGATGAGGCGCAACACCTGAAGTCCGGCGAGTACGCCGTCACCGGTCGTGCCGTGTTCCAGCAGGATTATGTGTCCCGATTGTTCGCCGCCGACCGCGTAACCGCCCTGCCGCATAGCCTCGACGACGTAGCGATCGCCGACCTGCGTCCGCACCAGCCGCCCGCCGCGCGCGCGCAACGCCACTTCGAGGCCAAGATTGCTCATGACGGTGGCCACGACCGTTTGCGACGGCAGGGTTCCGGCCGCAAGGCGATCGAGTCCGATGATGGCCAGGAGTTCGTCGCCGTCGACCACGGCGCCGGTTTCATCCGCCAGGACGACTCGGTCGCCGTCGCCGTCGAACGCCATCCCGATTTGCGCCCCTTCGGCCACCACCCGCGCCTGCATCGCGGCCGTGTGCAGGGCCCCGGCATCACGGTTGATATTATCGCCGTCGGGCGCGACACCCGCCCGGATGGACACCCACGACGTCTCGTCAACGGCAACCCGACCGGCGATCGGGCCACCCGTGGTTGCACCGGCAGGCCACCGAAGGAATTGCGCCCGTCGAACCCGTGTCCTCATTCGGAGGACAACCCCGGGTGTCCGGCAACCCCTGGCCCGTTTGACCAACGGCACCGTCGTCACCTCGAACACGGGGAGATCGGGAGTCCACGTGATGGGTTCGACGGCGCGAACAACCTCCGTATCGGACCACCGCCAGCACGTCCCGTTGCCGGTCGCCAACGTACCAGCCCGGTTGCGCACGGCCGTCGCGGATGGGCGTCTCGTCAGTTCCCCCCAACGTACCAGCCCGGTTGCGCACGGCCGTCGCGGATGGGCGTCTCGTCAGTTCCCCCTGGTCATTGATCCCGTCGCCCCGACCACTCTTTATGCGGGCACGAGTGGCGGCGTCTTCGAGAGCACGAACGCGGGCGCGGCCTGGGTACCCGCGTCCGCCAAGCGCGACCTTGGCCAGCTCGCGTCCGAGATCGCTCGCGCCTTGGCCGAACGCGCCGCCATCGGCGTCATCGAAGCGGCCCACGCGCTGAACCGCACGGGATTCACCGAAGACGATCTGGCCCTGCTCGACGCCCTGGCCACGACCATTGCGGCGGCCATCGGAAGCATGCACCACGACCCCGCGCCGCGCGACGCGGGGAGAACGTCTGAGTATGGGTCTTATGTCAACTGCCCCGCTTGTGCGAGCTATCCGCCATGGGCGCAGCCGCCCTCGTAAGGTGAATCAGGTAGTTCTGTCGAATTCGCGTTGGGCGACACCAAGGTGGGCTTGCGCCATGTTAGCAAGCCTGCTAACCCGATTCGGTGCCATTCGAGATCGAGTACTTTCACGCACGTGTTCTCGCGGAGATTGAGGCATGGCCTGTCGACGTGCTGGCCGACTATGCGACGGCTCGTCGAGCTCCTGGTGGAACACGGGCCAAGCCTGAAGCTCCCGCACTCACGAGCGCTCGGGGATGGGCTGTTCGAGCTACGACCTCACGGGCGATCCGGGACCGGTCGAGCGCTCTACTGCTTCCTGGCCGGGCGCAGGGTCGTCGTGCTGCACGCGTTCATCAAGAAGACGCAGGAGACGCCGGACCGCGATCTGAAGCTGGCGCGCAAGCGTCAAAGGGAGTTGCAGAATGGCTGAGTTGAAGTACAAGCCCGTTCGACATGACCATGCCGCCTTCCTCGCGAAGGCGAGGACGCGCAAGGGTTTTGCCGAGGAGTATCAGGCGCTGGAGCTGGAATACGCGGTGGCAAATCAGTTGCTCCGGGCCAGGACCCGTGCGGGCCTTACGCAGGACGCCGTCGCGGACAGGATGGGTACGACCAAGAGCGCAATCTCGCGTCTCGAGGCTGCGGGCAAGCACACGCCGTCGCTCGATACGCTTCGTCGCTACGCCCGTGCCGTCGGGTGCGAGCTTCAAGTGAAGCTCGTGCCAAAGAAAGGGTGACGCCCACGGCGCTGCAGCAGACGGCAACCGCGGTGCGCTCGTTTCGATCCCGTGGTAGTCGGTGGCCGCTGCTGCGACCTCTACATGACGCTGAAGCTGAAGTTGCCCGTCTCGCTGGCGAAACCGTCGACGACGATGAAGTAGGTGGTGCCCGCTACCGCGGGCAGGGCGATCCTCGACGCGCGCCCGCACATGAATGATCCGCCGTCGTCGTTGCAGGCCAGTTCCGGTCCGACGCAGGTGCCCTCTCGGACGTACAGTACGCTGTCGAAGTTGGTCGCGAAGGGGGAGCCGCAGAGGGAAATGCTCGCGTCGTGGGACACCGTCGGCGTCCACTGGAACACCCGCTCGGGCGCGAATACGGCGCCGCCGCAGCTTCCACCGAACGCGCTGGTGCCGCCGACGGTCGTCCCCGCGACCACGCCGCCTTCCGGCGGGATGATCGTCGCCGCACCGCAGGCGATACACGCCGTGCAGTTGTCGTTGCAGACGTCTCCAGCGGCACACTGCCCCTGGTCGCCGACCGGGTATGCTCCGAAGAGCCCCGTGGGGCCGAGGTTTATTGGCGGGTAGACGCGCTGTGCGAGTTGGCGCGCGTGGACGACGACGCGGTCCGCCAGCGCATCGATGCGTCCGGCGAGCTAAGTACTGCAATCCACAAGTCCAGCGACGAATCTCGATCTCGTCATGCCGGCGGAAAAGTCTGTCGATAAACTCCCGTTCGCCCTTCGACGAGCTCAGGGTGGGCGTGGAAAAACCCAATGAAATCAACTCCACCACCGCTCAGGCTGATCCACCACCGCTCAGGCTGAGCTTGTCGAAGCCGGGTTTGGCCGTTTATCGACAGACTCTTTCGCCGGACCGACAGAATACGTCACGGTACTTGCGGCGGGCAGTACTAAGCCGTCGCGCCTGAACGGCGACATTCGGCCGGTGGCGCTGCCGCCTCTCGATCCCTCGATCCCCCTCGGTCCTTGCTCGGCCACACGGTAGGGCGTAATTGAGGGTCATGACCAGCGTAACTTTGAAGGCTCACTATGACGGGGAGCGGATTCGGCTCGACGAGCCGTTCGATCTTCCCCGCAACGCCCTCCTGCTGGTTACGGTGTTGTCGCCCCAGGGGGACGGCGATCGAGTTGCCTGGCTTGCCGCCAGCAGCGCCGGCTTGGCGCGGGCATTCGGTGACAACGAGCCCGAGTACGCCCAGGCCGACATCCGGCGATGACGGAGGGGGACGTTGTCCTCACGCCGCTGTCGCAGGCGGATGGACAGATCAAGAATCGCCCGGCCATCATCTTGCGCGAGATGCCACCCTACGGGGATTTTCTCGTGTGCGGTGTGAGCACGCAGTTGCATCGGGAGGTTGCCGGATCGAGGCGATGAAGGCCGACGCGAAAAGAACGCGCGGCTCATCTCGATCGTCTCCGCCTTTCGCAACATCGAGGCCCGGCGGCGCCGGCTGCGGGCAACTCCCACCGGAGTGTCGGCGATGGTCGACCGGCACCGCGACGGCGAGGCCGAGGGCCGCCGGCGGGAACCGGTCGCCCCAGGCGATCGGAGCGATCCGAACGTTGCGCGGCCTCGATCTCGACCTTGTATTTCAACCCCGCCGCGTCCAGCTCGCTCTGGATGGCGAGACGCACCAGGACGGACTCGGGGTAGCTGAGAGCCCGTGCCCACTTCGCGGCACGCTCGGGACTCACTGTCTTGCGGCCCTTCTCGACGTCGCAGAGATGCGACTTCGAGACACCGAGCTTCCTGGCGCACTCGTCCTGCGAAAGCTCCTCGCTCTTGCGGATGGACTCGATGGCCATGCCCAGGGTGAGCGGGCCACGCGCGATCTTCTCCAGCAGCTTCATCGCCTACGACTTCCTTCCCGTGACCTTGCGCATGGACACCTCCGTCAATACTCGTGCTTGCTCACTTCTTCGATCGACACGAACCTGGCCGAGTCTCCCTTGATCTCGCAAATGGCTCGATAAGCACGGCTCAGTAATGTCGCGACCCAACCTACCCGATCGCGGCGCTCGTCAGCGCCGCCTGCCTGGCATCCGCGCCGGCGCTCGCCGGCATCGCCGACAGCCCGCTGCCGGTGCCGGAGGCGGGGAAGACGACGCTTCATCTCTACACGGTGCCGGGTGCGATCCAGGTGGGCTACCTGGGAACCTTCTTCGCATGCACGTCACTCGACATCGCGACCATGCGGGTCAGCGTGGAAGGCTTCGGGTCGGCTGACCCTCCCGCACCGATTACGTTACAAGCTCGCCTACGAGTACGCCCTGTGCCGAGCCGTACTGGCGGTGTTCACGCGCGCTCTGCTCGCCTTCGAACGCCGCCGCGCACGCGAGCACGGCATCGTGGGTTGCGGCGGTGCGGTGACGGCGATTCAACGCTGTGGGTCGGCGCTCAACACCGGCATCCATCTTCACACGTTGGTGGTCGAGGGTGTGTTCGAAGCGCCGCCGGCCGGTTCGCAGTGCTTCATTGCGGCGTCCGCTCCACCGACCGACGTCGAAGTAGCCTGTCTGCCCGGCTGTTGCTGGACTCCCCGGCGCTGGCTGCGATGCCGGGCGCATCGGTCGTTGGCCGTGTCGCCACGGGGCGCGAGCGGTCCGTCGTCGCCGCAGGGGGTCCGTCGATTCCAGAAACTCGCCCTGATCGATCGTTGGGTGTGCACGGATCTCTCCATTCACGTCTGACCGGCGTCGATATGGACCACGGTTGCAAACCGCCGACACCGGGGCGTCAGAACCCGCGCGCCAGCTCGGCGATGAAGGCATCCGCCGACATCACCTCGATGCGGTCGTCCGTCCGCCACGAGTCCTGGCCGCCATAGATCAGCAGGCGGCGCTTGATCCCGTCGAGGCCGGCGATCGCCCGGAGCCCTTTGAGCATGTCTGGTTTGAACCGCCGGCCCGCTTTGGCTTCGATGGCCACCAACCGCTTGCCCTGGCGGAGCACGAAATCGACCTCCACCGCGCCGCCGCTGCCGTGCGACGACCAGTAGGACCAGTCGTCGAACAGCCCGGCGTAGTCGTTCATGGCACGCAGGGTCTGCGCCACCCAGCCTTCGAACAAGGCGCCGCGCTCCTCGTCCTGCAGGGCGCCGAACGCGCGCTTGAAGGCCCGCACGAGACCGGAGTCTGCCCAATACAGTTTCGGATGAGCGACCTCTTTAACCCGCAGGCGCGGGCGGTAGGCGTCGAGCTGGAAGGTGAGCAGCGTCTGGTGGAGGATCTCGAGGTACGTCTGCACGGTCGACCGGGGCACGCCCGCATCACGTGCGAGCGCCGCGACGTTCAGGACCTGCCCGTGAAGCAGCGCCGCGATCGGCAGGAACCGCGCGAAGCTCGGGAGGCCGCGTACTGCGGCTTCGGCCTGGATTTCCTGCACGAGATAGGTTTGCACGTAGGCCCGCAACGAGTCGCGGGGATCGGCGGCACTCCATACCAGCGGAAGCGTGCCGACGCTGAGCGCCGCGCCCAGGTCGAACCGGTCGCCGAGCTCGCCGGGCACGAACGGATGGAGGCGCCGTTCCACCGCTCGGCCCGCGAGCAGATTCACGCCCCGGCGGCGGAGCTGGCGGGCGCTCGAACCGCAAAGCACGAACCGCAGCCGATACTTTTCGATGTAGCGATGCACCGTGTTGAGCAGCACCGGTGCCCGCTGCACCTCGTCGATGACGACCCATGTTCCGGGCTGCAGGCCGTCCAGCTTACGGGCCAGGGCGTCGGGTTCCGCAAGGAGTTCCACCCGGAGCCCCTCGTCCAGGAGGTCGAAGGTCGCGGCGGCGCTGGCGAATCGTTTCCCCAACCAGCGGCTCTTGCCCGTGCCGCGTGGACCGAACAAGAAAAAGGATTGGCGCGGAGGCTCGAGGAGGCGCGGGATCTCGGCGACGGGCATGTCGTCATTTCTCCCGGAAAAATGCCGACAGTCAAGGCACGCGAGGTGCGTCGCGGCCGATTCGCGAAACACCCACGGACACCGACGGAAGTTGCGGTCGACAACGTCGCCGTGTGGGGGCCATTTCCGCGCGGCCTTCTGCCGCTTCTCGCTGCCAGCCGCGCGGTGTCGGTTTACTTCGAGTGGGGAGCGATCTTCGGGTGGAGCGCGACCTCCGGGCGCCCGCTCTTGCTTCCATCGAGACGACTGCGTGCGCTCGTGCTGCGCGGCCACGCCGCCCCCTGAACGTGCGCGGAGCGTCCGTTCCAGCGATGTCGATTGACGCAAGCGCCGACGCTGGACATGCTGCCGGTATGGCGTCCGCAGGTGAACGGGGGCTTCACGGCTTCACTGTCATCTCTTTCGAGAGCCGGCGGGCGAGCGAGATGGCGGAGCTGATCCGCCGGTTTGTGGACGGTACCGTGGACGTGGCGCTCTTCACGAGCGCCACGCAAGTGTACCACGTCCTTCAAGTCGCACAGGAGATCGACCTGGCTCGCGACCTCGTTGAGGCAGGCGCGAGAGTCGTCGTTGGATCGATCGGACCGATCTGCAGCGACGCTCTGCGCGGGCATGGCCTTGCTGTCGATCTGGAACCGGAGCACCCCAGGATGGGACAGCTCGTTGCCGCAGTTGCGGCTCGCGGGCCAGGGCTGCTGACTGCGAAACGTGCAGCGCCGTTGGGCGGGTTTGAAACCCGCCACCAGTGCGCCCGTAAGCGTGCATGGTCAGCGAGGTGAAAGTCCTCGTCAGGCACGCGCGCTCCGGCCTGTAACCAAACATAAGGGCGTCACCGCGAGGTGGGGTCCGAAGCAATGGGAGGTGATAGACCAGTCCGTAGAAACCGGCGGCAGTGCTCGAAGGGGCTACACGCGCCGGAGAAGTACGACGATTGCTGACACGTCCGCCGGCCCGTCCGCCGAAGGCTTCGGGCCGCAGGCGAGAGGCCTCCGGAGTGCGGGTCCGCCGGTGATTGCAAAAATACTAGCTCAGCACGGCCGAGCCTTGCCCGAAACTATGGCTCCGGGCGTTGGACTGCCGACCTTCAGCAATCCGCTGCTCGGAGGCAAGGCGACGGTGAAACCGGTCCCGGATCGGTTCAGGAAGGAGCGAGGTCGAAGGTCTGATATGGGGTGGTACGTTAAATATTCCAGCCAATACGGACTATGCTCTCGTTTTTGCCGGCCGAAACGAGCCCATAGGCTGAAAAACAGCTGCCGGTCGGCCCTGAAGACGTACCTTTTCATTGACTTGCAGAGGTCCGACCGCGCTGCGCCGCGCTGCGGAGGGACCTCGTAAGCTGACAACCGGCGGGATCCGCGGCGCCCGGTCTCGCCCGCCGGGGTGGCCGACGTCAATCGCCTTTCCCCCGAAGTCACGAACAGAAAACCGGAGACGGGAAACCGGTCAGCAGTAGAGAGTTACGCGCCCTCGGCGATCACCGCTTCCATGATTTCGAAGCGATTGATCTGGTTCGTCCCCTCGTAAATCTGCGTGAGCTTGGCGTCGCGCAGCAACTTCTCGACGCCGTACTCGTGCATGTAGCCGTAGCCGCCGAGGATCTGGATGGCGTCGGTGGCGTTGGCCACCGCGGCGTCCGACGCAAACGTCTTCGCCATCGACGATAGCTTCAGCGACGGTTCACCCGCCGCGATGGCCCGCGCCGCCTTCCACACCAGACACCGTGCCGCCTCGACCCGGATGGCCATGTCCGCCAACAACACCTGCATCGCCTGATGCCGCACGATCGGCGCCCCGCCCTGCACGCGCATCCCGGCGTATTCCAGCGCTTTCTCGTAGGCCGCCCGCGCAATCCCGAGTGCGATCGCCGCCACCGGGGCGCGGGTCACCGACATGATCAAACGGTTGAGCGCCCAGGCGGCGCCCTCGGCGCCGAGGCGGTGCGCTTCCGGCACCCACACGTCCTCGAACACCAGCTCCGCCGCCGGGCACGCACGCTGCCCCATCTTGTCGAACACCTGCCCCACCGAGAACCCCGGCGTGTCGGCCGGCACTGCAAAGCAACTCATCCCGTCGCGAATCGGGCCGTTCGGGCTGTTCGACGCGAACACCGTGACCAGACTCGCGATCGAACCGTTGGAGATGAACACCTTGCGGCCGTTGATCCGGTAGCCGTCGCCGTCGCGGACCACGCGGGTGCGCATGCGCCCCTGCGGATGCCCCATGATGAAATCCGACCCGGCGTCCGGTTCGGTCGCCGCCAGCGCCGCCAGCTTCGGCGCGTCGGTCTGCCACGACGCCGCCAGCGGCGGCACGAAACGCGCCACCGCCGCCGGATCGCCGCAGAACAGGATCGGCGTCAGCCCGAGCATGGTCGCTCCGAACAACACCGTGCACCCCGCGCACGCGGCGGCAAACTCCTCCGTGGTCAGGACGCCGGTAAACGGGTCGTGTCCCGCGCCGCCCATGAACTCCGGCAAACCCGCGCCGAGAATGCCGGCCCGCGCCGCTTCGCGCAGCAACTCGTCGCGCGCCGGGCTCTCCGGATCCTTGTCCAATACCAACGCCCGCGGCGCGATGTGACGCCGCGCGAAGTCGCGGGCCCACGCCTGGACCTCTCTCTGTTCCGGTGTCAGGTCGGTCATGGCGCCTCCGGACTCACGCGGCGGAGCGGGTTCCTGCCTTCCGATCGATGCGCTGCAACACCCGGCCGGCGGGAATCGTGTTGTCGGAGAGGATGGCGATCAGCGGCCCCTCGGAATCCGGGATGAGGTCGGCGACGGGATCCCAGGACGAGCCCTCGCAGCGCACCGAGCCGGAGCCGATCTCCACCTGGTGCTGTACCACTTCGAGCTGCACCGCCGTGATCTCCTCGATCTCGATCTCTCCGGCCGGACCCGGAATCAGCTTGTAGTTGATTGACGGGCGACGCGCGGCGTCGGACTGCATCGCCGCCACCTCCGGTGGCATCGGGCCCGTGATCGTCCCTTCGAGCGACAGGATGCACTTGCCGAGGCGCGTCGCCGAGCCGCGGAACCGATCGCCGTCGCGCTCCCAGACCACGTCGGCGATCTTCTTCGGAAAGCCGGCGATCTCGCGCCCCGGAATCAATGCCTCGTCGGTGGTGACGTAGATGTACGGAACGTAATTGCCTTCCACGGTGCCGACGCGCACCGGCACCATCACTACCAGCTCCTTGAACGGATGAATGATCGGCGTCTCCGGATACGTGAGCATCGTGATCATGGAGGGCCCCTCGCCAGCCACCATGCCCGGCGGCAGGATCGCCTCCACGGCGCCCGGTTTGGGCAGGAACGGGAACACGACGAGACGGACCCCCGGCCAGTGGTGTGGTGGCGGCGGGAACACGGGGGCAGACCACGGCATGCTGATCGGCTGCGGCATTTTTCTCTCTCCTTCTCCGGTTGTAATGGCTTTCTTGTACGAGGATCGACTCAGCGGCTCTCGACGCATTCCATCTCGACGTACACGCAGCGGTCGAACGGTGTTGGCTGCCACTCGATCGGGGTAAAGGTCAGGTGCCCGTACCCGCCGACGAGATGGAGCCATTTGATCAACCCGGGCTCGACTTCGTTGGCGCCGGCTCCACCCGGAAACGCAAAGCCCTCGAAGCCGTTGTACACGGTCAAGGCACCGGGGCGCTGCGCCGGGCTGACACGCGCCGCGACGACGAATTCGCCGGCGTCGTTCCGGATGCGCACGAGGGCGTCGTCGGCAATGCCCCTGGCCCGCGCATCGGCGTCGTTCACGAGAACGAACGGCTTGCCGCGGTGGGTTTCCAGGATGACGGGATTGGTCATGTTCATGGCGTGGATGCTCCACCGGCTATGGCCGCTGGAGAGGGCGAACGGGTACGCTCCGCCCATGGGTGGCGGGTCCTTGTGCACGGGCAGATCTTCTCCGGCTTCGCGGTACCAGGGGTGATCGAGCAGAAACTGGGCGCGGCGGGTCAGCGTCGGATAGGGATGTCCGAGCTCGACGTGATTGCGCAGCGGCGCATGCGTCTCGCCGCGCGGAAACGGCGAGGCCTGGCCCTTGGCAAAGGTGACCAGACCCCAATCGGCATAGCGGCTCCAGCCGCGCTCCCGGAAGGTTTTCAGGGTTGTCCCTGCCGGCAGATTGCCCACCGCGACTGCGGATTCCACCATGTCGGCCGCAACCGTCTCGTCGTCCACCAGCGCGCCGTCGAGGGTGAAGCCGCTCCACAGCCGGTCATAAGAACGCTCGACGCCGTTATGGTCGCTGTAGCTCGTCAGCCCGCGGGCGGCGGCACGGGTACCCAGCGCCCTGCACAGCGCCGCAAGCACTTCCCACTCCGAGCGCGCCTCCCCCGGCGGATCGGCGACCGCATCCGACATGGTCAGGAACATGCTCCACGGTGTCGGCATGTTGAAGGTCGTCTTCTCGTAATGCTGCGTCGCCGGCAACACGATGTCGGCGTACAACGCCGTCTGCGACACCCGGTAGTCCATGCAGACGATCTTGCTGAGTTGCGGCCAGAGGTTGTCGAGGATGACCCGCTGACCGCCACGGCTGCGGCGCACGATGTTGCCGCCGATCTCCAGCAAGACCCGCGGCGGCGAGGCCGGTCCCGGGCGCGCCGCGCCTGCCCACCAGTTCGCCTCGAGGGCCTCGCTCCAATACGAATCGAAGGAACGCGGCATCGTAGTGTCGTTCCACTCGGGCCGGTTCCAGCGGTCGCGGTAACCGGCGTGCCAATACCAGAAGAAGGCCGGCGGGCTCATTCCCGTCGACGGGCCCACCATGCGCCAGAACGCATTGGCCGCGAGCTCGGCGGTGAGGGTGGGGTCCTGCGCCCGTAACCCTTCGACCATCATGCTCATCGTGTCGCGCATCTCGATGGCGCCCTCCGCCCCGGCTTTGAACTTCGCCATGGCGAGCGTGTTGCCGTCGAAGAGCGAGGAACACCAGCCGCTCGTGCCGCTACCCTTCTTGCCCCAGTTGCCGGTGACCGCAAGCAGCAGGAGCATCGCCCGCGTCATGAGATCGCCATGGAAATACTTGCTGATACCGGCGCCGAGAAAGATGCGCGTGCGGCGGGCGGCTACCGTCCGAGCGAGGGTGCGGATGGTCTCCGGGTGCACACCGCAAATGGCCGCTGCCGCCTCCGGCGTGTAGTGCGCGTCGAGCATCCGGCGCAGCCGCGCCAGTAGCGGCTCCACGGTCGCTTCCCCACCGTCGGACAGCCGCACGGTAACCGTCCCGTCCAGCCGCGGCTCGAAGTCCAGCAGCAAGCTGCCCGGATCGGCGGGAACCAACCCTCGATCCGGGTGCAGGTGGTAGAAACGGTCGTCACGCCCACCCGCCTCGAGGTGCGACTGGCGCAGGAACTCCTGCGTGTCGGTGCGCACCAGCAAGGAAAGATCGGTTTGCGAGCGGACAAAGCCGAGATCGCCCAGACCCTCGGCGAGAACCACCTGACACATGGCCAGCGCCAGCGCCGCGTCGGTCCCATGCCGCACGGCCACGTGCGTATCCACATGACTGTGCGACGGGTTTACATCGGGCGAGATCAACACCAGTTCGGCGCCGCGGTAGCGCGCCTCGACGAGATAATGGAAGGCCGGAATGGCCGTATACGCGGGATTGCAGTGCCAGATGAGGATGCAGTCGGCATGAAAGAAGTCGTCGACCGAGGTCCCGAAGTGGGACTTGCCGAACACCTGATGGTAACCGACGAAGAAATCGTTGATCGAGGCATTCACGTCGAGAGAGGTCCCGCCGATGATGTTCATGAACCGCGCCGATGCGGGGATCACGCTGATTTCCGGCGATACCTCGTGAACGATCGAGGCTGGGCCGACTTCGACGATCGCGTCCAGCATGGCGTCGGCGATTTCGTCGAGCGCCTCGTCCCAGGAGATCCGTTCCCAGCGTCCCTCGCCGCGCGCGCCGGCGCGCCGCAGCGGGTAGAGCACGCGATCCGGCGCGTCCAGTTGGCGGCTCCAACAGGCACCCTTCTGACAGCCCATCGGGTTCATGTCGGGCACGCCGGGCTCGACCGTCTCGAGTACGCCGGCGGCTTCCTCGCGCACGACCTTGCCGTCCTTCACAAAGACGAGCAGCGGGCAGTTGTTCGGGAAGCAGTCGACGCAATGCGTGCCGAAGGCCACCCGATCCCAGCCGGTGTTGCAGCGGCGGCGTTGTGCTTCTTCGCTCATGACTGCGCTTCCTCTTGCAGTGTGCCGACCGTCGCCGGCGGCGCTGTGAACGGCCCGAACAACTCCTGCCAGCGGTAAACGATCAGGGTGTCGAGGATCTCCGACGTCCGCCCCTCGCGCACTGCCGCCAGTTCGCCGCGCAGGCGCTCCAACGCGGCGTGCACCGCCGGACCGAACAACGATTCGAGATACTCGGGTGGGATACGCGGCGTGCCGTACGCGATCGAGCCGTCGGCGTTGACGCGGTGTGGCGACAGCGGCGGCACGTAGAAGACGTTGGGCTCGGTGCCGTACTCGGGGTGCAGCGGCAGCGCCACCTTCCACTCGTGCACGAGCTTGTGGATCGGCCCGTCGGTATCGTCGAGGTAGCCCACGAAGACCAGCCGGCCCGGGCACTGGCGGGCGCACGTCGGGGCGACACCGGCTTCGAGGCGCGGGAAGCAGAGGTTACAGTGCTGCGCGACCTTACGGACGTGATTGAAGTAGATCTTCTTGTACGGGCACGCCGCCATGCACCGCTGGGAACCGCGGCATGCGTCTTCGTTCCGCAACACGATGCCGTCGGCGGCGCGCTTGTACATCGCGCCGGTCGGACAAGCGTCGACGCAGGCCGGGCGCGTGCAGTGGTTACAAAGGCGCGGCAGGTAGAAGAAATACGCGTTCGGATACTCGCCGCCACCCTGATCTTCGTCCCAGTTGGGGCCCCACGACGGCTCGCGGCCGTTCGCCGACGGGGCCAGGTGTACCGAGCGGCCGTTGCCGTCGAAGAACACCTCGCTGTGATTGAAGGTCCACCCGCCGCCGAACTCCTCCGCCGCCGGCACGTGACCGAGTACGACCTTGCCGTTGGCGTCGTAGCCGCCGCCCATCTGCTCCCAGCCCTTTGGCGTGCCGAGGCCGGGTTGCGTATTGACGGTGCACCACCATTGCAGTTCCTCGCCCGCCTCGCGCGTCCACAACATCTTGCAGGCGACGGAGCAGGTCTGGCAGCCCATGCACTTGTTCAGGTCGAAAAGCATGGCGACCTGGCGCGGAGTCGCGGTTCGGTGTGGAGCGGTCATCAGGATCTCCTTAGATACGCCTATCCCTCAGTTCCGATATGCCTGTCCAATACCAAGTTTCGATAAAAGTATGCTTTGCGTTCATATCGGCCGGCGTTTACGCTGGTCACGGGGCACACGGGTATGGACCTGAGACAGGCTCGGCATCTGGTGGCGGTCATCGAGCACGGCAACGTGCTGCGGGCAGCGAACGCGATCCATCTTTCGCAGCCGGCGTTGAGCAAGAGCATTCAGAACCTCGAGGCCGAGCTCGGGGTGCCGTTGCTGGAGCGGGGTCCGCGCGGCGTGGCGCCGACCGTTTACGGCCTGGCGTTGCTGCGGCACGCACGGCTTCTGCTGAACCAGGGAGATCAGGCGATCGCGGAGATCCGCGCCATCAGGGAGGGGCAGCTCGGGCACCTGCGGCTCGGGGTGGCGAACTTCGCCATACCTTCCTTGCCGGCGGTCGTCGCGAAGCTGCTCGCGTCGAAGCCGGGGCTGTCGATCGACGTCGTCGACGGCACGTACGAAGGCCTGACCGAGCTGGTTCGCGAAGGGGCGCTCGACGCCGTGGTCAGTGGGTTGCCGCCGGTGCATCGTGCCGAGGACCTGGTGCACGAGGAGTTGATCTCCACCAACTTCGTGCTTGCTTGCCGGCCCGACTGCATGCCGTTCCAGCCGGCGCCGGTTGCGATCGCGTCTCTCGACGGTGTGCAGTGGATTCTGCCGAACCGGCCGCAGGCGATCGTCGACCTGTGGGAGCTCGGGTTTCGGACGATGGGGGTGATTCCGCCGCGCCTGGTTCTGCAATCGGCATCGATGATGTTCATCAAGGCCCTGCTGATGGAGGGTCCGTTTGTCACGCTGTTGCCGCGCGGCATCGTGCAGCCCGAGGTCGGGAACGGGCGTCTCACGGCGATCGAGTTGGAGCATCCGTTCGCGCGCGTGAGCGAGGGTATCATCTACCGGCCGGGCGGCGTGCAGCCGCCGGTGCTGGCCGCGCTCATCGAGGCCATTCGATCTTGAGGGTAAGCCGCAACGTCCGTGTGGATTTCCTCACGACTTCGATCGTCGGCGACGGCGTCCTTCACTGGGTCGAGAAGGAAGCGTCGAGCCGGGACCGGCGCTCGTTCACGGGAGGTCTCCTCCGGTGCGCCGGCGTGCGACGAAGAACTCGTAGGCGTAATGCTCCGAATGCCGCCGGTGCATTTTCGGCTCCTGCGCCAGTAGATCGAGTACGGCAAGGGCTTCGTCGTCGCCGGCGTACTTGCCGCGCAGCGCCGCGATCCGCCGCAGCATCGGGGTATAGAAGTCGTCCCACCATGCCTCGTCCGGCAACGAGGGTCGATAGGACATCCACACGGGCCCGCCAGAGCGATGGGTGTCCAGCACCTCCCTGTAGACTCCCAATACAAACTGAAGACAGGGCTGGAGGGATGATTCATGTCCAAAGCAACCACGCCGAAGATCGATCCGGAAGACTTCCTCCTCGCACCCCTATCACCGCAGCAGCGACTCGACGCTGCCTTGCGCGTCGCCAAGGAAGCTTTCAAGGGATCCAAGTTGTCGATGGCCGACGTCGAAACGGCAGTCGCGAAGGTGAGGAGAAAGCGCTACGATCGCGCGCACCGCAAGTAGGCCCTGCAAGGTTACAAGGAGACGCATCAGATGGCTAAGCGAGTCGGCCCCACGAAGAAGGATCTCGACTGGCGCCGGCGAATTTCGATCGATCCGCATATCTGCCACGGAAAGCCCTGCATTAAGGGCACGCGGATCATGGTCTCCGTCATCCTGGATTACCTCACGGCGGATGAGCCGGCGGACGAGATTCTCCGACAGTATCCCGACCTCAAGCGTGAGGATGTCCGAGCTGCCGTTGCCTATGCGGCGTGGCTCACGCGCGAGGAAGAGCAACTCCCGCTCCACACGGACCTGCATCAGTGAAGGTTAAGCTCGACGAAAACCTGCCGAGCGATCTCGCCGAGCTACTGCGCGCTGCCGGTATCGACGTATCGACTGTCAAGGATGAAGGGCTGGCCGGCCACGCCGACCCGGCAGTGCTGCGGGCCGCAACCGCGGAGAACCGAGTCCTGATGAGTTTCGACAGAGGGTTCGCGGATATCCGGCAGTACCGACCCGGAACGCATGGTGGAATCGTCGTGTTCCGTCTCAAGGACCAACGTTGGAAAACGCTTCAGACACCGGTGCGACGACTCATCTCTACCGGGGCGTTGCGAGAGCTGCGCCGCGGCCTTGCGATCGTTGATGAACACCGAGTCCGCTTCAGGCGCGCATCAGGTCGGCGGCATCAGGGGAGGTGATCTCGTGTCTGCTTGCCAACCAACTCAACCAGTGTCGAGCGCCGCTGATTTGTAGCCAAACTGTAGCCAAGGCGACGGACAAGGACGTCTATTGGCGCACATTGGCGGATTTTCGAAAGCGGGTGATCAACGTTTGAAACCAACGTCTTAGGACGGTCCAGGATATCCGCGTACGGCGGCGGATTTTCTCCTTATCCTCCTCACATGCAGGAGGTCCCTGGTTCGAGTCCTGAGGTGCTGGATGAGGTGCTGGACCCCCATCTCTCCGGCAGGCGCGAGTGGATGTCCCACCGACCCCGGCACGATGCACCCGTCCTGCCGGCGCAATCTTCTGTTGACACGCGCTTTGTCCGCGCTGTATACGGGCTGTGAAGGGGGGATCGTAAAGACGAGGGGGATGGCGGGCAACGTCCGAGAATCGAGCTTATGTCAAACACGGCGTTTGTACCGGCTATCCGCCCGTCGTCTGACCACGACACGTTACTGACCCGTATGGAACCTGCCCCTACGGTCCGGTTCACAGGTGGCCCTGATCCGGCGCTAGCCCGGAAAAAGGGAGAGCAGGGAAAGGATTCGTTTGCGGCAGGCTACGACACGAAGTACCTGGCGGTGGTCAGTGCGGCGCGCCCCAAGCGACTGCGCTTCGCGCTGTTCACCATCGCGGGCCGCCTGATCTCGCACGCCGGCAAGTTGATACTGCAGATCAGTGCCGCGGCGGACCGACTGGCCGGACTGGTTGAGGCGCGCCGCCGCGTTAGCGCCGGATTTGGGTTCACGGGAGGTCTCCTCCGGTGCGCCGGCGTGCGACGAAGAACTCGTAGGCGTAATGCTCCGAATACCGCCGGTGCATTTCCGGCTCCTGCGCCAGTCGATCGAGTACGGCAAGGGCTTCGTCGTCGCCGGCGTACTTGCCGCGCAGCGCCGCGATCCGCCGCAGCATCGGGGTATAGAAGTCGTCCCACCATGCCTCGTCCGGCAACGTGAAGTGGCCGAGCAGTGCGAAGCCACCGCGCTCGATTGTCGCCAGTACGTTGTCCACTTGCCCCATGGTCGGATACTCCGAATCGAAGCTCGCCTTGAGTTCGGGCGGCGGGTCGGGCCGGCGCCAGACCGCGTCGGTGAAAGCCAGATGGCCCCCCGGGCGGAGCAACCCCCGGCAGATCCGCAGCGCCGGCTCGATGCCGATGTTGTACAGGGCGCCCTCGGACCAGATGAGATCGAAACTCCCGGGGAGTTGATCCGGTTTGGAGATGTCTCCCACCAGGGCCCGGATTCGAGGCGACAACCCGCGCCGGGCCAGTATCGCGGACAGTCGCTCGATGCTCGGAGCATGGCTGTCGATAGCCACGATGGGCCCCGGGAGGAGATCGGCGAGGTGAATCGTTTGTCCCCCGACACCGCAGCCGAGATCGAGTACCACCGGGGAGGGAGGGAGATCCCGGCAAAGGCCGAGGGCTTGCTCGGCGCAGGCCCGGTTACCCGGACCCTGCCGCGGCAGGGCTTCGTAGACCTCGAAGAAGATCTCCCAGTACCGCCGTGTGGGCTGAATCATCGGTGTCCCCGTCCGTCACCGGCTCGGCGCAGGGCATCGGGCGTTGCCGAGCTGCCGACCAACGGGGAAGGTACCGCCATGACCTGCCTCAAACGCGATCGTGAACATAGTCCCTCGCCCGAGTGGTGTCCAAGCTCACTTGAGCAGCGTTACCAGTCCGGCGAAGCCGAGCAGCGCGAACACCGCGGCGCGGAACTTGTCCTCAGGCAGCCGGCCGTGCAGCCATTCGCCCCCGAGGATACCCAGCGCCGCCACCGGCACCAGCACCGCGAAGTACGGCAGGGTCGCCGCCGTGAACCTCCCGGTGACGAGGTAAGCCACGGTCAGGCAGACGTTCAGCACCAGTAACACGACCGACAGGGTGCTGCGGAACGCCGCCTTGTTCAACCCGCCGCGGCTCACCGCATAGACCAGCAACGGACCGCCGGTGGCGAACAGGCCGTGGGTCAGGCCGGCGCCGAACAACGACGCGCGTTGGACCAGCGGCGACAACGGGCGTTGCACCGCCGGCCCCCGCCACCAGGCCAGCACCTCGCGCGCGGCCAGCGCTACCACCACCGCACCGAAGATCTCCTGCAGTGCCGGCGCGGCGAGTCGCTGCAGCAGGACGAGGCCCAACCCCGTACCGGTCGCCATCCACGGCAGGATCCGCCCGCGTATGAGCCGCCAATCGGCGTGCAGATGGTGGCGGCCGACAAGATACCCGAGCACCAGAACATTGGCCGGCACCAGCGGCGCAACCAGCACACCGATCGGATAGAACAAAGCTCCCAGCGTCACCGAAATGATCGTCGAACCGAATCCCGTCGCCGCCTCCGAGACGAAGGCGAACCAGACGATTACGACTAAAGCGAGGAAGGCGAGGTCGAAAGACATGCGGCGGCTCCGGAGACCGACGGAGAGCAGTAGGGCTTGCGGGACGGGGCAGGGGACACGGGCAGCGGGAGCTGCCGCTCACGCGAGGACCGTCCCTTCCGGAACGATGGCTACGCCCCCCTCGGTCACGTCGAAGCGGCGCCGGTCGGCGACCGGATCGAGTCCGACTTCCATGCCGGCGGGAACGACGACGGTCTCGTCGACGATGGCGCGGCGGACCCGGGCCCCCTCGCCGATCTTCACGCCCGGCATGAGGATCGCGTCCTCCACCTCGGCGCCCGGACCGACGAAGGTGCCGGGCGAGAGAACGCAGCGCCGCACGGTGCCCCCGGCGATGGTGCTCCCGGGGGCCATGATGCTGTCTCCCGCGCGGGCCTCGCGGCCGGCGACGTTGCGAATCATTGCCGGCGGGTGCTGGCCACTGTACGTGCGGATCGGCCAGTCGGGCGCCTGCAGGTTGAACGACGGCTGCGGCCGCAGCAGATCCATGTGGGCGTCGAAGTAGCTGTCCAGCGTGCCAACGTCCTGCCAGTAGTGCTGCGCCGCCGGACAGCGCGAGATGACGTCGAACGCGTAAGCCCGGCCGCCCGCGGCGATGGCCGGAATGATGTTGTGGCCGAAATCGTGTTGCGACTCCCGCTTCGCGTCGGCAATCAGCGCCCGTACCAGCGGAGCGGTCTTGAAGACGTAAACCCCCATGTTGACGAGCGCTCGCGTCGGATCGGCGGCCAGCGGCTTCGGCTGGGCCGGTTTCTCCGCCCAACCGGTGATGCGGGACGCCGCATCGACCTCCAGCACGCCCATGCGTGTCGCCTCGCCGAGCGAGGCCTGCGTCGAAGCCAGGGTCACATCGGCGTCGCGTTCGAGGTGAAACTGGATCATCGGACCGTAGTCCATCCGGTAGATGTGGTCTCCCGACACGACCAGCACGTTCCTGGGTCGATCCTCTTCGAGCAGGTAGAGGTTCTGGAACACGGCATCGGCGGTCCCGGCATACCAGCGCGAGACGAGTTGAAGCTGCGGCGGCACGGGTTGGATAAACTCGCCGAGCTCGGGGTGCAGGATGCTCCACGCCATGCGCAGGTGCCGGTCGAGCGACAGCGACTGATGCTGCGTCAGGACGTAAGTTCGCTTGAGGCCGCTGTTCAGGCAGTTCGACAGCGTGAAGTCGACGATGCGGTAGAGGCCGGCGAAGGGCACTGCAGGCTTGGCGCGCCTCTTCGTCAGCGGATAAAGCCGTTCGCCCTGGCCCCCGGCCAGGAGCATCGTCAACGTCGTCTCGGTCCAACCCGCGAGCATCACGCGGCGCCGCGGCTCGCGAGTACGTCGCGTACGGCTGCCATCAGCTCGGCCGGATCGGATGACTTCGTCACGTAGGCGTCGGCGATCCAACTGACGTACTGCTCCTTGTAAGTGGCGTACGCCGAGTTGAGGATCACCGGCAGACGGCGATCGAGGTTATGAATGCGCGTCAGGGTGTGCAGGCCGTCCATTCCGGGCATGTTGATGTCGAGGATGACGGCGTCCAGCCTGCCGCCGCGGATACATTCCAGCGCCGTCCGTCCGTCGCGCGCCTCGACGACCTCGTGACGCGCGTCCTCCAGCGCCTCGCGATAAAGCAGCCGCTGATTGTCGTCGTCTTCCACCAGGAGGATGCGGGCCATGCAATCACCTTGCGACCGGCAGGGCGACGATGAACGTGGTGCCCATACCATACTCGCTTCGGACTTCGATACTGCCGTGGTGATCATCCACGATTTTCTTCACGACTGCCAGACCCAGCCCGGTGCCACGGTGCCTGGTGGTGAAAAACGGGGTGAAGATCCGGCTCAGGTTTTCTGCCGGAATGCCGTTGCCGGTGTCGGAAACGGCGACCTTGACGGTCTCGCCCTCGCGCCAGGTGCGGATGCCGATGACCGCCTGTACCCCCCCGGTGGCCTCCTCCATCGCCTGCTGGGCGTTCTGCCAGAGATTGAGGAATACCCGCTGTAGTTGATGGCGATCGGCCAGGACCTGCGGCAAGCCGGGCTCGAGGTCCATGTCGATCGCGACCCGCCGCTCGGCGGTGCCGGCCCGGTGAACGCCGACAAATGCCTCGACGAGCGCGTTGATCTCCGTCGGCTCGAAGCTCGGCGCCCGCGGGCTGGTGAAATCCAGCATCTCCTTGAGCAGCCGTTCCAGCTTCTCGACTTCCTCGACGATGATATCCGAGTTGCGCGCCACCCGCTCGATATCGTCCGGCCGCTTGCTGAGGCTGCGGGCAAACCCGCCAATGGTGGTGAGCGGATTGCGGATCTCGTGACTGACGCGGGCTACCACCGCGCCCACGGTGGCCAGACGCTCGTTGTGCAGCAGCCGTTCCTGGGCCGCGCCGAGTTGTTCCAGAGCCTCCCTCACCTGACGCGCCTGGCGTTCGAGTTGCCGGTAGATGCGCGCGTTGTCCAGAGCCAGCCCGGCCACCAGGGCAAGTATCTGCAGCAACTGAACCCTCTGCTCGCTGATCGGCTCGCGGGAGAATGCGTTGTCCGCGACGATCAATCCCACCGCGCGGTCCTTGGCGAGCAGGGGCACGCAGACGACTTCGGTGCCCGCAAACACGGCGCGCAGCCGCGGCGGAATGTCCCCCAACGTCGCCGGGTCGAGGATCCTCACTACCCGCCGGTCGCGATACGCCTGCAGCAACGGGTTGCCGGCGTCGGCGGGAGGCAACAGCACCATCTTCAGCCCCTCGACCTGCGACTGGAATCCTGTCTTGACCCCCTCTGCCGGCGCCTTGCGGAGCAGCTCTTCGATCGACATCGACTCGCTGGCCAGGCGCGCCCAGGTAGCGTGCGCCTCTTCCCGGGTCGCCGGACCGATGGCCATCGCCGCCATCAGCTCCGTGTCGCCTTCGTCCGCCAGGAACAACACCGCGCGATTGAAGCCGAGGCCCGGCCCCGCCGTCACACAGGTCAGGATCGCGTGCAGCAAACCGCGGATATCGACGGCCCCGTTAGCAACGTCCACGAGCAAGAGCCCTCTCCCTGCCGTGCCTTACACATTTCACCGGCGGTGTGAAGTGGCGTGGCAGCACCTTCCAAAAAGGTGTAGTCCTCCGGGTAGACGATTCCCGGTTTTGGGAGTCGGAAATCCGGCCCCATCCAGGGCTTCCCGGACAAACCATCGACCTCCGCATGGCCCGCTTGTTGAATAAGGAACCTTCGACCGTAACGATCACAAACATTAGCCGTCGCGGGTCGTGCGACGGAGAGGTGGGCGACCGGCGTTGGCGGTAGCTCCCCCGGAACACCCACCGATTGGACGGAAAGGGCTCGGTAATATGGGCGCAGGGATCGACAAGGAAACCCTCGATGCGACGCTCGCGGCGCTGCACGAATTCGCTGCCCGTAACCTCGCCGACGCGACGTTGCTCGATCTCGATCGCCGGGACGAGTTCCCCGAAGCGATCGTCCGCGACATGTGCGGGGCCGGACTCGGTATCCAGCTCTTCTTCATTCCCGAAGAGTACCACGGCATGGGCGGTGGCGTCTTCGATCTCTACCGCATCTGCGAAGCCATGGGTCACCTCGACGTCGGCGTCGCCACCGGGGTGCTGGCCACCTTCCTCGGCAGCGACCCGATCGTCGTCGGCGGCACCCCGGAACAGAAAACGAAGTACATGACCCGCATCGCCGACGAGGGTATCCTCATGGCCTACGGCGCTACCGAACCGCAGGCCGGCAGCGATCTGGCCGCCCTGCGGACTACGGCCGTCCCGGTCGAAGAGAACGGCAAGGTCGTCGGTTACCGGATCGGCGGGGCGAAGCAGTGGATCAGCAACGGCGGCGTCGCCGACGTCTACACCATTCTCGCCAACGCCCCGGGTGGCCCTAGTTGGTTCATTGTCGAACGCGGCACGCCGGGTCTGAGCGCCGGCAAACCCGAGGACAAGCACGGTATCCGCCTCAGCAACACGGCGGCCCTGTCCCTCGACGAAGTCTACGTGCCGGCGGAAAACCTCGTCGGCGGCGTCGAAGGACAAGGTCTCGCCCAGGCCCAGGCCGTGTTCGGCTATACGCGGCTCATGGTGGCCGGGTTCGGCCTCGGCGCCGGCTGGGCGGCTCTCGACCGCGCCGTCCCGTACTCGACCACGCGCATTCAGGGCGGCAGCCCGCTTTCCGAAAAGCCGGGGTACACGCACAAGCTCATTGTCGCCAACGTCATCCGGCTCGAAGCCGCCCGTGCCTACATGGAATACGTGGCGCGGCGGCTCGACGAGGGCGACCAGATGCTCAACACCGAGGGCGCTATCGCCAAGTACATGGCCACCGAGGCCGGCAACCGCGCCGCCGAAGCCAGCATCCAGGCCCTCGGCGGCTACGGCTACACCAGGGAATACATGGTCGAGAAGATCAAACGCGATGTGCGCATCACGACGATCTACGAAGGCACCTCCGAGATTATGGAGATGACCATCAGTCGCGATCGCTGGCAGGCGCACCTCAAGACCCGCGGCCAGCACTATCACGAGGCCGCCCGTGGTCTTGAAGCCATCCGTTCCGAACACCCGAACACCGGCTGCGACGTCGCCGCCCTCGCACTGCACGCCCTGGCCGAGGTCCTCGAACGCTGCCGCATCGGGCGCCTCACCCGCCATCAACACGTCCTCTTCCGCATCGGCGAACTCGTCGCCTTCGCCGAATGTGCAGAGCAAATGGCGCGCCGCGCCGTGGGTGCCGCGGCCGGCACCTTGAATCCGAAAACCGACACCCGGTTCGATCCCGCAGGTATCGCGGCGATCAGCCGCTGCTTCGCCCGCGAGGCCGCGGCGAAGATCGCCCGGGACGGCCTCGGACTTGCCGTCGGCGGCGGGGCCGTCGCCGACGCCGAGGTCCCGGCCTTCGAAGCCGCACTGGGACTGCCCGCCATTCACCGGGCCCAGGCCGGCTTGCTGGCCGACATGGACGCGATCGCCGACCTGGTCTACGGGCGCGGCGGCGGCGCGAGCGCCGCGGCATGAACCGAGGACCGAACGAGCGACGAGATCCCCTACAGGAGCAGCAATGGAAGACACTGCAGATCGCGCCATCGCCATCGTCGGCGTGGGCGCTATCCTGCCCGATGCGCCGAACGCTTCCGTATTCTGGGAAAACCTCCGCACCGGACGCTACAGCATTACCGACGTGAGTCCCGAGCGCTGGGACCCGGCGCTGTACTACGACCCCGATCCGAAGGCGCCCGACAAGACGTACTCGAAAATCGGCGGCTGGGTGCGGGCGTGGGAATGGAATCCCTTGCAGTGGGGTTTGCCCATTCCGCCCAGGGTCAGCGAAGCCATGGACGACGGCCAGAAGTGGGCCGTCGCATGCACCCGCGAAACCCTCGCCGACTACGGACATCCGCAACGACCGCTCGACCTCGACCGCACCGCCGTCATCATCGGCAACGCCATGGCCGGCGAAAAGCACTACCTGACGGCGATGCGGGTCTATTTTCCGGAGTTCGCCCGCGAACTCGAACAGGCCCCCAGTTTCTCCGCCCTGCCGGCCGCCGTGCAAGCCGCCATCGCCGCCGAAGCGCACGCCCGCTTCGACGCCAGGCTGCCGGAAATAACCGAGGACACCATGCCCGGCGAGCTGTCGAACTGCATCGCCGGCCGGCTGGCCAATCTGTTCAACTTCCGCGGTCCCAACTTCGTCGTCGACGCCGCCTGCGCCTCGGCGATGGCCGCCGTCAATGCCGCCGTCGAGGGTCTGGTCGAGCACGAGTTCGACGCCGCCGTCTGTGGCGGCATCGACCGGAACATGGGCGCCTCGTCGTTCATCAAGTTCTGCAAGATCGGCGCTCTGTCCGCCACCGGCACGCGTCCCTACGCGGAGGGCGCCGACGGTTTCGTCATGGGCGAAGGCGCCGCCATCTTCCTGCTCAAGCGCCTCGTCGATGCCGAACGCAGCGGCGACAAGATCTACGCTCTTATCCGCGGCGTCGGCGGCGCGAGCGACGGCAAGGGCAAGGGCATCACGGCGCCCAACCCGGTCGGCCAGCGCCTCGCCGTCGAACGCGCCTGGCGCAACGCCGGAGTTCCGCCGGCCTCCTGTACGTACGTCGAGGGGCACGGCACCTCGACCCGCGTCGGCGACGTCGTCGAGGTCGAAAGCCTGACGCTGGGCTTCGGCGAAACCAACCGCGCCCCGGGATCGATCGCCCTCGGCTCGGTGAAGTCCAACATCGGCCATCTGAAGGCCGCCGCCGGCGCCGCCGGTCTCCTGAAAGCCGCGCTTGCTACCCATCACAAGCTGCTGCCGCCCAGTCTCAACTTCGGGCGTCCCAACCCGAACATCGACTTCAGCCACAGCCCGTTCGCGGTCAACACCACGCTGCGCCCGTGGGAGATCGAGAGGGGCGGTGTCCGCCGCGCCGGAGTCAGCGCTTTCGGTTTCGGCGGCACTAATTTCCACATCGTCCTCGAAGAGCACGTGCCCGGTGCTCTGACGGCGGGCGAGGGCAAACGCACGAGTGTGAGCGTACCGTCGGGTTACGTGGCCGGCGCCGTTCGCGATCAGGCTCCGAAGGCGCCGTTGCGCGGCGCCCTGGTCATCGGTGGCGCGGATACCGGCGAACTGCTCCGGCGTCTGGAGGCGGTGCAGAAGGCGGCGGCCGCCGGCAATGCGCCGGCGCCGGCAGCGCCCGCGGAAACCGACCTGCACGCCCCGGAGCGAATTGCCATCGATTACGGCGATGCCGCCGAGCTTGCGGACAAGGCCGCCAGGGCAGTCAAGGCGTTCGCCGCCAACAATCCCGGCATGTGGAAAGCGCTGCGGGCGCAGGGGATCTTCCGCGGCCGGGGCCCGGCGCCGAAGGTGGCGTTCCTCTACACCGGCCAGGGCTCGCAGTACGCCAACATGTTGCGGGACCTGCGCGCCGTCGAACCCGTCGTCGAAGAGGTCTTCACCCGCGCCGACCGGGTGATGACACCGCTGCTCGCCGGCAAACCGCTCAGCGGCTTCATCTTCGTCGATCCCGACGACCCACGGGCGATAGCCGGCGCCGAGGACAGCCTGAGGCAGACGGCGATCACGCAGCCCGCCGTGCTCGCCGTCGACCACGCTCTCACCAAATTGCTCGCGGCTTACGGCATCAAGCCGGACATGGTCATGGGCCACAGCCTCGGCGAGTACGGGGCGCTGATCGCTGCCGGCGCCCTGCCGTTCGACGATGCCCTCGAAGCCGTGAGCGCTCGCGGTCGCGAGATGACGAAGCTGTCCGTCGACGACAACGGCCTCATGGCCGCGGTGTTCGGCCCGCTGCCCGAGGTCGAACGTATGCTCAAGGAGATCGACGGGTACGTCGTCATCGCCAACGTCAACAGCAACAGTCAGTCCGTCATCGGCGGCGCCACGCCCGCCGTGCAGGCCGCCATCGAGAAGTTCACCGCCGCCGGTTTCAACGCCGTGCCGCTACCGGTCAGCCATGCCTTCCACACGCGCATCGTCGCGTTGGCCAGCGAGCCGTTGCGGGCCACGCTGAGAAGACTGCGTCTGGCTCCGCCGGCGCTGCCGATCGTCGCCAATGTCACCGGCGAGTTTTACCCGATGGGTTCGAACGTGGTGCCGCAGATGCTGGACCTGCTGGCCGAGCAGGTCGCCGCCCCGGTGCAGTTCGTGAAGGGCCTGCAGACTCTCTACGACGCCGGCGCTCGCTGCTTCGTCGAAGTCGGCCCGAAGAAGGCTCTCCAGGGCTTCGTCGACGACGTTCTCGGCGACCGGCCCGAGGTCGCCTCGCTGTTCTGCAACCATCCGAAACTCGGCGACCTCGTGGCCTTCAATCAGGCCCTCTGCGGCCTGTACGCCGCCGGTTTCGGCATCGGTGCGACCGCAGAGATCGCCGCCGCCGCGCGGCCGGTTGCCGCCGTCCCGCCGGTGGCAGCGAAGCTGCCCGTGACGGCGGCCCCGCTGCCTGTGCACCCGAGTGTCGCCGCCCCGGCGCCGGCCCCCCGGCTCCCGGCGCTCGGCGCAGAGCGCTACTCCGAACTCGGCAAGTTGTTCGCCGAATTCCTCGAGCGCGGCATGCAGATCTACGGCGGCCGGGGGCAGGCCGCCCGCGGCCTCGCCGCGGACGAACCCGTGGCGGTCACCGGCGCGGCCCTCGGTCTGCCCGGCACGGAGAAACGGTTCGACGATGCCAACATCGGCCGCATTCTCGACGGCCAGCAGTTTATCGATGTGATCCCTTCGCGCTTCCGCAAGGCGATGCTCGACAAGCGCATCACCCGACTCGTGAAGAGCGACGAAGGCGGGGCCCGGTTCGAGAGCATCGACAGCGCCGGCGACGTCATCAAACTCGCTGGCCGCGGCGGCGCCTTCGACCTCGCCGCCGAGTACGGGGTGTCCGCCGAGCGCATCCCCGCCCTCGACATTACCACCCGCATGGCCATCGCCGCCGGTATCGACGCCCTGCGCGACGCCGGCATTCCCCTGGTCATGCGTTACAAGGAAACCACCCGCGGCACCTACCTGCCCGATCGCTGGATGCTGCCGGACGAGCTGCGCGACGACACCGGCGTCATCTTCGCCGCGGCCTTCCCCGGCTACGACGCGCTCGTTGCCGACCTCTCGCACTACTTCGCCGACGGTAACCGGCGCGAACAGCTCGCTACGCTCGAACAGGTCCGCGCCCGCCTCGGCACCGGCCGCGGCAACGACCACGACCCGCTGGCGGCCGACCTCGACCATCGCATCCACGAGTTGAAAGCGGCGATCGAGAAGGATGCGTACACGTTCGACCGCCGCTTCATTTTCAAGATCCTCGCCATGGGCCACTCGCAGTTTGCCGAACTCATCGGCGCCCGCGGCCCGAACACGCACATCAACGCGGCGTGCGCCAGTACCACACAGGGCGTCGCTCTGGCGCAGGATTGGATCCGCACCGGCCGCTGCCGCCGGGTCGTCATCATCGCCGCCGACGACTTTACCAGCGACGCGCTACTCGAGTGGACCGCCTCCGGCTTTCTGGCCACGGGGGCGGCCGCCACCGACGACGTCGTCGAGGAGGCGGCTCTGCCGTTCGACCGGCGCCGTCACGGCATGATCGTCGGCATGGGCGCGGCGGCCATCGTCGTCGAGAGCGCCGAGGCGGCGCGCGAACGCGGTATCCGCCCGATCTGCGAGGTGCTGGCCGCCGCTACCGCCAACAGCGCTTTCCACGGCACGCGCCTCGACGTCGACCACATCGGGCGGGTCATGGAGAGCCTGTTGCGCGAGGCCGAGACGCAGTGGGGAATCGATCGTTACGACATCGCGCCGCAGACGGTGTTCGTGTCGCACGAGACTTACACCCCGGCGCGCGGCGGCAGTGCGTCGGCGGAGGTGTTCGCCCTGCGCGGCTGCTTTGGGGCGGCCGCCGACCGGATCGTCGTTGCCAACACCAAAGGCTTCACCGGGCACGCCATGGGTGCCGGTATCGAAGACGTAGTCGCCATCAAATCGCTCGAGACCGGCATCGTTCCGCCGGTGGCGAACTTCAAGGAAGTCGACCCCGAGTTGGGGCCACTCAATCTGTCCAGGGGCGGGGCCTACCCGGTCGAATACGCCCTGCGCCTCGGTGCCGGCTTCGGTTCCCAGATCGCCATGACCCTGTATCGCCATGTGCCGGCACCGGACGGCCTGCGACCCGACACCGACGAGCTCGGCTACGCCACGCGACTCGCCGACCCGGTCGCGTTCCAGGCCTGGGTGTGCCGTGCTGGCGGCCACCCGGCCGCCAGCCTCGAAGTGGTCAACCGCACCCTGCGTGTGCGGGATCGGGGACCCACGCAACGCGTCGCCGCTGCCGCGGAACGGGCGCAGCCGACTGCACCACAGGCGACCGCTCCGCGCCCGACCGCCGCCGTACCGGCAGCCGATCTTGTCGCCCCTGGGCGGCAGCCCGCGCCGCCACCTCCGGCACCGGTGTCAGATACGGTCAGGGAACAGGTCCTCAGGCTGTTCGCGGAAAAGACGGGCTACCCGCCGGACATGCTCGACCCGGAGCTCGATCTGGAGGCGGATCTCGGCATCGACACCGTCAAGCAGGCGGAGATGTTTGCGGCCATTCGCGGCGCCTACGAGATTCCGCGCGACGACAAGCTGAAGCTGCGCGACTTCCCGACGCTGGCGCACGTCATTCAGTTCGTTTACGACCGCCGGCCCGACCTGAAGGCCGCGCCCGCGGCGCAGACGGCAGCGGAAGTCGCTCCTCTCCTTGCAGTCCCGGCCTCGGCTTCGGCACCGACCTCGGCTTCACCCGCCGGTCTTTCCGATCCGGTGCGGGAGCGTATCCTGCAGTTGTTCGCGGAGAAGACGGGCTACCCGCCGGACATGCTCGACCCGGAGCTCGATCTGGAGGCGGATCTCGGCATCGACACGGTCAAGCAGGCGGAGATGTTTGCGGCCATTCGCGGCGCCTACGAGATTCCGCGCGACGACAAGCTGAAGCTGCGCGACTTCCCGACGCTGGCGCACGTCATCCAGTTCGTTTACGACCGCCGGCCCGACCTGAAGGCCGCGCCCGCGGCGCAGACCGCGGCCGAAGTCGTCTCTCCCCCTTCAGCCCCAGCTCCAGCCTCCGGCCCCGCCGAGGCGCCGACCGTGCTGCCCATCGACGTCGCCAATCGCGTCCCGCGGCGCGTGCCGGTGCCCGTGCTGCGTCCGGCCCTCGACGTCTGCAAGCCCACCGCGGTGCAGCTCGGTGCGGGTGCTCGCGTCCTCGTGATGCCCGACCGGGGTGGGGTTGCCAGGGCGCTCAAGAAGAAGCTCGAAAAGCTGGGTGTCGAGGTGCTGCAGCTCGACCCCGCCGAGACCTCCGATCAGGTGGTCGAACGAGTGAAGGGTTGGACGGCGGCGGGGCCGGTCCGCGGCGTGTACTGGCTGCCCGCCCTGGACAACGAAGGCGACTTGCGCGCCATGGACCTTGCGGCCTGGCGAGCGGCGCTGGGTGTGCGAGTGAAGTTGCTCTACGCGGCTATGCGCGCGCTGTACGAGCAGATCATGGCTCCGGGCACCTTCCTCGTCTCGGCGACGTTGCTCGGTGGCCAGCACGGATACGACGACCCCGGCGCGGTCGCCCCGATGGGAGGATCGGTGGTCGGCTTCGCCAAGACCTATAAACGGGAACGGCCCGAGGCGCTGGTGAAGGCGGTCGACTTCGAAGTCGGGCGGAAAGCGGCCGACGTCGCCGGCTTGCTGATCGACGAGACGCTGGCCGATCCGGGTGTCGTCGAAGTCGGTTACAAGAGCGGGCAGCGCTGGACGGTCGCCCTTGCCGAGCAACCGGTCCGTGACGGCGACGCGGGTCTCGCCCTCGACCGTAACAGCGTCTTCGTCGTTACCGGTGCGGCCGGTAGCATCGTATCGGCCATCACCGCCGACCTGGCGGCCGCCTGCGGTGGGACATTTTACCTGCTCGACCTGGTGCCGGAACCCGATCCCGGCAACGCCGACATCCGGCGCTTCGTGAGCGACAGGGAAAATCTGAAGCGCGATATTTTCGAGCGCCTCAAGGCGCGGGGCGAGCGCGCCACGCCGGCTCTGGTGGAGCGCGAGCTTGCGGCGTTGGAGCGGGCGCACGCCGCGCTGGCGGCAATCGAGGCGGTGCGGGCCGCCGGTGGAACGCCGCGGTATTACAGAGTCGATCTCACGCAGCCGGATGCGGTGGCGCGGGTGATCGAGGACGTGCGCGAAAACGACGGGCGCATTGACGTGCTCCTGCACTGCGCCGGTCTGGAGATCAGCCGTTTCCTGCCCGACAAGGAGCCGCGCGAATTCGATCTCGTGTTCGACGTGAAGAGCGACGGTTGGTTCAACCTCCTGCACGCCATCGGCGACCTGCCGCTGGCGGCGACGGTGGCGTTCAGCTCCATTGCCGGTCGTTTCGGTAACGGTGGCCAGGCCGATTACGCCGCGGCCAACGACCTCCTGTGCAAGATCGCATCGAGCTTCCGCGCGACCCGCCCCGCCACTCGCGCCATTGCCATCGACTGGACGGCCTGGGGTGGTATCGGCATGGCCACTCGCGGCTCGATTCCGAAGATGATGGAGATGGCAGGCATCGACATGCTGCCGCCGGACACCGGCATTGCGACAGTGCGGCGCGAGTTGACGGCGGCCGGCGATTTTCGCGGCGAGGTGGTTGTCGCCGGCCGTCTCGGCATTCTGATGAAGGAGTGGGACACCACCGGGGGTATCGATGCCGCCCGGCTGGACGAGCGCCGTGGGCCGCGGACCCGCGGGCCGATGGTAGGTCGTATCGCCGGCATGAGCCTGTACGACGGCCTCACCGCCGAGACGGTACTCGACCCGAAAATGCAGCCCTTCCTCTTCGACCACCGGATCGACGGCACACCCGTGCTGCCCGGCGTCATGGGGATCGAAGGGTTCGCGGAGCTTGCGACCACCTTGCTCCCCGACTGGCACGTTGCGGCGATCGAGGACGTCAACTTTCTTGCGCCGTTCAAGTTCTACCGCGACGAGAGCCGGGTGCTGACTCTGCAGGCGCAGTTCGTTCCCGCCGGGGATGGGATCGTCGCCTGCTGCCGATTGAGCGGCGTGCGGAACCTGCCCGGCCAGACCGAGCCTCAGGTGACGATCCACTTCACGGCCCGGGTCCGGCTCACGCGTGCGGCGCCGAAATCGCTCAGAAGCGCCGTGCCGAACGGCGTCGCCGGTAACGCGGTGGGTCCGGCCGACGTCTACCGGATTTACTTCCACGGCCCGGCGTACCGGGTGATCGAGAACGTGTGGCGAGACGGCGGGCGGACGGTGGGGTTGCTGGCGGGGGCCCTGCCCGAGCATCATCGGCCGGCCGAGGCGCCGCTGGCGGTTGCGCCACGGCTGATTGAACTGTGCTTTCAGACCGCGGGTATCTGGCAACTCGGCACGAAGGGGCAGATGGCGTTGCCATCGCATATCGATCGTGTCGACATGGCCGCCACACCGGCGAGCGGTAACGGACCTCTGTATGCGGTGGTGGTGTCGCGGGCCGCGGGCGAGGGCGTGGACGCGCAGGTGGTAGACGCGAGTGGCAGCGTTTACGTCACTCTGCACGGCTACCGCACGGTCGAACTGCCGAGCCCCGTCGATGCGGAACGGCTCGCGCCCCTGCGGGAGGCCATGTCGTAGGGCCGGGTGCTCGGGGTGTCGGGTGGTGGCCGTCAGGCGGCTTGCGGTTGCATGCTAACATCGGCGTCCGCGAGAGGTCACATGACAACCCGAACTCTGTCTCCGTCCCCCCGTCCAACCGCGTGTCGTCCTGCCAACCGAGTCTGACCGGAGCCTCCATGCCTGTTCCCTTCCAACGTGTGGCGATCGTGAACCGCGGCGAAGCCGCCATGCGCCTGATCCATGCGGTGCGCGAACTTAACCGGGAGCTGGAACGGCGGCAGGCGCAGCCGTTACGCACGATCGCGCTGTACACCGAGCCGGAGCAGCGGGCGATGTTCGTGCGCAAAGCGGACGAAAGCTACTGCATCGGTCCGGCCATGTTCGTCGACCCGAAGGACGGCGAGCGCAAGAGTGCGTACCTCGACTACGCGATGCTGGAGCGGGCACTGCTCGACACCGGCGCGGAGGCGGTCTGGGTGGGCTGGGGCTTCGTCTCCGAGCACGCCGACTTCGCCGACCTCTGCCGCCGACTCGACGTCGTCTTCATCGGGCCCGACGGCAACGTCATGCGGTGGTTGGGCGACAAGATCGCCGCCAAGCACCTCGCCGAGCGCGTCGGCGTTCCGGTTGCGCCGTGGAGCGGCGGTCCCGTCGAGTCGCACGACGAGGCTCGCCTGCACGCCGAACGCATCGGCTTTCCATTGGTGATCAAGGCGACCGCCGGCGGCGGCGGGAGGGGCATCCGGCGGGTGGAGTCGCTGGCCGATCTCGACGAGGCCTTCGAACGCGCGCGGTCGGAGGCACTGCGTTCGTTCGGGGACGCGACGGTCTTCATCGAGCGTATGGTGGCCGGCGCGCGGCACGTCGAGGTGCAGATCGTGGCCGACAACTACGGCAACGTCTGGGCGGTTGGCGTGCGCGACTGCACGATTCAGCGCCGTAATCAGAAGGTGCTCGAAGAGGCGCCGTCGCCGGTGTTGTCGGCCGAAGAGGACCGCTGGGTGCGCGAGGCGGCGGTGCGATTGTGCCAGTCCGCCGGTTACCGCAACGCGGGCACCGTCGAGTTCCTCTTCGAGCCGGAAACGCGCCGTTTCTCGTTTCTGGAAGTCAACGCCCGTTTGCAGGTCGAGCATCCGGTCACCGAGATGACGACGGGGCTCGACCTCGTCAAGCTGCAGCTCCACGTCGCCGCGGGCGGGCGTCTCGACGGCGCCGTCGTCGACGGCGAGCCCACGGCGGCGCCACTGCTCACGGAGATACGGTCGGGGGAAGCGATCCTCCCCAACGGGCACGCCATCGAGGTTCGCCTCAACGCGGAGGACCCGGACAACCAGTTTCGTCCGGCGCCCGGGAGTGTCGAGGTGTTGCGCTTACCGACCGGGCCCGGGCTGCGGATTGACATCGGCGTCAACGAAGGCGACGTGGTTCCCCCCGAGTTCGACTCGATGATCGCCAAGATCGTCGCGCACGGCCATAACCGCGACGAGGCCCTGGCGCGCCTGCGCCGGGCGCTTGCGGACATGGTCGTCGTCATCCGTGGCGGCACCACGAACAAGGCCTTTCTGGTCGACCTTCTGGACCGCGCCGAGGTCAGCGGCGGGGGCGGCGACAACACGTGGCTCGATCGGCTTGCTGCCGCCGGTGCGCACCTGTCGCGCCGGCATGCCGACGTCGCCATACTGCAAGCCGCGATCGACGCCTACGACGCCGAGCTCGCCATCGAGCAGTCGCAGTTCTACACGGCGGCGGCCCGCGGCCGGCCGCGCGTCAAGGGAGACATCGGTTACACCGTGGATCTGCGCTATCGCGGTCGGGGTTACCGGTTTCTCGTGTTGCGCCTCGGGCCGAGGCGATACCGTGTCGATACCGGCGGACGCCGCCTCGACGTCGGCGTCGATCGCCTGGGCCGTTACGAACGCTGGCTGACCATCGGTGAGGCCCGTCATCGCGTGCTGTCGGTCCCGCAGGGGCTCGACAGTCAGATCGAAGTCGACGGCGTGCCGCACCACGTGTCGCGCGACGACGGGGGGTTGGTGCGCGCCCCGTCGCCGGCCGTGGTTCTCAATATTCCGGTCAAGGTCGGAGACGAGGTCGAGACCGGGGCGCGGCTCGTCGTCCTCGAGGCAATGAAGATGGAGATGCCGGTGACCGCCCCGTTCGCCGGCCGTGTCCGGCAGATCCTCGTCAAGAACAACGTCCAGGTGGACACCGGCGCCCCGCTGGTGGTGCTGGAGCCGGCCGGTGCGGAGCGGGACGCCGGTGCGGGCGAGGTGCTGGACTTCGCGGCGCTCGGCAGAGCGGTGGGCATGGAGAGCGCGCAGGTGCGCTGCCGCCGGAACCTCGAAGGTCTCGTGCAGTTGATGTTGGGATTCGATGTCGACACCGCCGATGCGCGGATGTTGTTCGCGACGCGGGAAGCGTTGTGCCGCGAGCTGCCGCCCGACGACGAAGACCTGTGGCGGGGAGAGAACGAGTTGCTGGCCGCCTTTGCCGATCTCTGCTCTCTGTTCCGGCGACAGCCAGCTTCGGACGATCCCGAGGGGCCGGAGGCGGCGCGCACCGAGGAGTATCTGTTCTCGTATCTGCGCAGCCCGGACACCCGTGGGGGGGGCCTCCCCGAGAGCTTTCTGGCCAAGCTGCGCCGTGCCCTCACGCATTACGGGGTCGACGGTTTCGAGCGCACGCCGCGGCTCGACGAGAGTCTCGTGCGGATCTTCAAGGCGCAGCAGCGCATCGATCAGCAGAGTGCCGTGATTCTGAACATTCTGGAACGGCGCCTGCATCACGTCGAGACGCTGATTGCGCGCACCGACCCGGAGTTCAGGGCGCTGCTCGATCGCCTGGTCGCGGTCACTCACGGCCGGGCGCAGACGGTCAGCGACGCGGCCCGCGAAGTTCGTTACCGCTACTTCGACGAGCCGCTGTTCGCCGCGTCGCGCCGCCGCGTGTATCGCGACATGGAGGATCATCTCGCCTATCTCGCCCGGCGACCGAGGGCGCACGATCGGAGCGACCGGATCAACGCGTTGGTCAACTGCGCACAGCCGCTGCTCAGCGTGCTGTGGCGGTTGTACCGCGGCGCCGACGTGAACTTGCGCGAGCTGATTCTCGAAGTAATGACGCGGCGTTATTACCGCATCCGCGACATCGGTACGGTCATCTGCCGCGAATTCGACCATCACCCGTTCGCCGCGGCCGAGTACGACTGGGAGGGCAGGCACATCCACGTCGTCGCCACTTACGCGGACTACCCACACCTTGCCGAAACCGCGGCCGGTCTGACCGAAATCGTGCGCGACATTCCTCCCGAGAGCGATGTCGTGGTCGATTTTTACGTCTGGTCGACCGCGGCCCTTCCGGAGCCCGACGACACCGCGCGGCAGGTCCAGACCATCCTCGCGGCGGTGGCATGGCCACGGCGGCTCCGCCGCGTCGTCGTCGTCATCACCGGTCCCGGAGAGGGCGAGGCCGACGGCCCCGTGCAGCATTTCACCTTTCGTCCGAGCGCGGACGGCTATGCCGAGGAGCTGCTGCACCGCGGCCTGCATCCGATGATGGCGAAGCGCATGCACATGTGGCGGCTCGCCAACTTCGACACCCAGCGCCTGCCGGCGTCGCCGGAGGTGTATCTGTTCCACGCCGTCGCGCACAGCAACCCGAAGGACGAGCGCCTGATCGCCATTGCCGAGGTGCGGGACCTCACGCCGGTTCGCGACGACAGCGGGCGGGTCGTCAACCTCCCTTATCTCGAACGCATGCTCATGGAGGCGCTGAGTAGCATCCGCCGCGTGCAGGCGGAGCGCACGTCGCACAATCGGTTTGTCTGGAACCGCATCCTGCTTTATGTCTGGCCGCCCCTCGATCTCCATGCGGATGAGCTGAACGAAGTTATGCACAAGCTCGCACCGGCCACCGAGGGTCTGGGCATCGAGCAAGTCGTGGTCCGTGCCCGCATGCCGCAACCCGAAACCGGCGAGCTGCGCGACACGGTGCTGCGCATGTCGAATCCGACCGGCTCCGGTCTGCTGCTGACTTCGGGGCCGCCGCCCGACCGTCCGTTGGAGCCGCTGAGCGAATACGATCTGAAGGTCCTGCGTATGCGTCAGCGGGGCCTCGTTTACCCTTACGAGATCGTGCGCATGCTGACGCCGACGCGCGACGCGGCGCAGGCGGAGTTTCCGCCGGGGGATTTCGTCGAGTACGACCTCGACGCCGGCAACCGGCTGGTGCCGGTCGAGCGTCCGGCCGGCAACAACGCCGCCAATATCGTTGTCGGCGTCGTGCGCAACTACACCCGGAAGTACAAGGAGGGCATGGCGCGCGTGATTCTGCTCGGCGACCCCAGCCGCGCCATGGGGGCACTGGCCGAGCCGGAATGCCTGCGGATAAGTCGCGCGCTCGATCTTGCCGCCGAGATGAAAGTGCCGGTCGAGTGGTTCGCCCTGTCGGCCGGGGCCAAGATCTCGATGGAGAGCGGGACGGAGAACATGGACTGGATCTCGCACGTTCTCCGCAAGCTGATCGAGTTCACCCAGGCCGGCGGCGAGGTCAACGTCGTCGTCAACGGTATCAACGTTGGCGCGCAGCCGTACTGGAACGCCGAGGCGACGATGCTGATGCACACGCGCGGCATCCTGGTGATGACGCCCCTCGGCGCCATGGTGCTCACCGGCAAGCAGGCGCTCGACTATTCGGGCAGCGTGTCGGCGGAGGACAACCAGGGCATCGGCGGGTACGAGCGCATAATGGGGCCGAACGGGCAGGCGCAGTACTGGGCACGTGACATCGCCGAAGCGATTCGCGTTCTCTTTCAGCATTACGATCTTTCGTACCTGCTGCCGGGCGAGGCGTTTCCGCGCCGGGCGGCCACCACCGATCCGATCGACCGCGACGTGCGCAGCTATCCGCACGGCACCGACGGCGGCGAGGGTTTTGCGCTCGTCGGCGATGTCTTTTCGAACGAGCGCAATCCCGGTCGGAAGCGGCCGTTCGAGATCCGCCGGGTGATGGCGGCGGCGATCGACCAGGATCACCGGCCGCTGGAACGCTGGCACGACATGCGCGACGCGGAGATCGGCGTGGTTTGGGACGCGCACCTGGGCGGCTACCCGGTGTGCATGATCGGCATCGAGTCGCACTCGATTCCGCGTTTGGGTTTTCTGCCGGCCGACGGACCGGACCACTGGACGGCGGGGACTCTGTTTCCGAAGTCCTCGAAGAAGATTGCGCGGGCGATCAACGCAACCAGCGGGAACCGCCCGCTGGTGGTGCTGGCAAACCTGTCCGGGTTCGACGGTTCGCCGGAGTCGATGCGGGAAGTGCAGCTCGAGTACGGAGCCGAGATCGGCCGGGCGATCGTCAACTTCCGGGGTCCGATCGTGTTCTGTGTGGTTTCGCGTTACCACGGTGGCGCGTACGTGGTGTTCTCGGGCAAGTTGAACGCGAATATCGAGGCGGCTGCGGTCGAGGGGTCGTACGCGTCGGTGATCGGCGGCGCGCCGGCGGCGGCGGTCGTCTTTGCCGGCGAGGTGGCGGCGCGGGTGCGCAAGGATCCGCGGGTGCAGGCGCTCGAGAAGGAGGTCGGGGCGGCCGAGGGTGTGGACAAGGTGCGGCTGCGCGGGCAGCTCGACGAGGTGATGCGGAGTGTTCACTCGGAGAAGCTCGGCGAGGTGGCCGACGAGTTCGACAAGATTCACAGCGTTCAGAGGGCGTTGAAGACGGGAGCGCTGCATCACATCATTCCGGCGGCCCGCCTGCGCCCGTATCTGATCGAGGCCCTCGAGCGCGGCATGCAGCGCTATCTCGCGGCAGGGCGGGAGCCGGTGCGGCAGCCGTGGGGTGACGTTTGAGGGGTGGGCGCCGGGGTCGCGGGAGCGAGGCGCGACCGGGGGAACCCACTACTCCGTGCCGAAGTGCTCCCGGTTCCAGCGGCGGCCCTCGTCGAGCATGGCGAGGTAGTTCTCCTTCGGAACGTAATTGGCGGCGGTGTTGCCGGTGCCGAGGCAGTATCCCGTCCCGCTGGCCGCGCAGCGGTCGAGAATCTGTCGCGTGCGGGCGCGTACCTGCTCGACCGTGCCGCGCCCGAGGAGATCCATGTCCACCCCGCCGAGAATGGCGGTGCGGTCTCCCCATCGCGCGTACGCTTCGTCCACGGGCAGAATCTTGTCTTCGAACGAGTGCTTGGCGTCGATGCCCACCGTGTCGATCAGGTCGTCCATCAGCCCGTACATGTTGCCGCACGAGTGGAAGACGAACAGCTTACCGGCCGCGTGCACGGCCTCGGCAATCGCTTTGTAGTGCGGCAACATGTAGCGGCGAACGACCGCCGGCGACACCAGCGGGCCGCTGAAGAAACCGAGGTCGTCCGTGAATACCAGCATTTCGACGTTGTCGATCGCCGTGACCTGTCTGGCCGTGGCGGTCGCGAGTTCCCCGACTCGCTGCGCGATCGCCGCGACCAGGTCGGGCTCATCGGCGAGCGCAAACGAGAACGATTGCAGGCCCATCAGCCACGTCGAAACCTCGAAGACGCCGCCGTATACGAAGGCGGCCACCTTCATCCCCTCCGGTACGACGGCGCTGACGTAATCGAGTCCCGGGTGACTCAGGCTCTCGGGGGTTGGCCACGGATAGGTTTCGAAGTCCCGCCAACTCTGGATCGGTCCGCCCGCCTCGTCCTGCCAGTAGCGCTGGCCGTCCGCCCAGTTCCGGGCACCGGTGGTGTCGGCCGCGGCGGTAAGGCTGCGGCGCAGGTTGAATCCGGTCGTTGTGAACACGTAGTCGTAGCCCAGGTCGCGACAGAAGCGCACGTACATGTCGAGCGCCGTCAGCACCGCCGGCAGCTCTTCGGCCGAGATCGTCGGCGACGGCTCCTCTATGAAGCGACGCAGGTCGATGGGGAAACGCTCGCCGAGCACCGCTTCGACCATGCCCGTGTCGGCGAAGATCTCGAATAACGGTACGGGTCCCGGCGGACCCTGCCGCAGAATCGTGCGCCGCAAGTTCGCAAAGTCGGGCGTGTGCGTCATCGATCGCCTCCTCGCGTCTGGTGTGATGAACTGCGCGGCGCTGGTCAAGGGGCTGCGCCGTGCGCATAACTCCGCTCTTAAGGGACGGTTCTCTTGCCGAAAGGACGCCGGCCATGACGGCGTCGTTCGTTGGCAGGATGTCGGCTGGCGGTACGTGGTCCGGTAAGCTTTCCGACGACGGGGATTACGTGGTGCGGGTCGACGCTCCGCAGACCGATAAGTCGCCCGCGCGGCCGGCTCGCTACGAGCTCGGCGTCAGCCTCGCGGACCGATCCGGTCGGCGGCCCGACCCGGCTGCCGGGCCGGGTCAGCCAGTACCTCGAGCATTCCGGCGCCGGCAATCAGCGCCGCCCCGATAGCTTCGCGAGAGCCGAAGGGTTCCCCGGCAAGCGCCGCCGCCGACGCCAGGGCGACGGCAATCTCCAGCATGAACAGCACGGCCGCGTGCCCGGGTTCGACGCGGCTTGCCCCGGCGATCGTCAGCCACACCACCGGGAGCATCCAGAGCAGCGAGAAGGCGAGCAACCACAGGAGTGCGGCCGGTCCCGCATCGCCCGGGGCCGGAACCGCCAGTTCCGCGCCCGGCAACGCGCTCACGAGGACGTAAACCGGAGCGAGAAAGACGAACTGCGCAAACACATGATCGAGAGGGGCCTGGCCGGCGGTCGGCAGGAACAGGACCAGGGTCGCCGCCCAGGCTACACCGGCAATCAGACCCATCAAATCGGCCGAGGCGTTGTGGCCGGGCGCGGCCGCGCCGGGACCGTAAATCACCGCGAGGCCGGCAAGTCCCAGACCGATCGCGGCGAGCCGCCGGCCGGTGATCGGCTGCAGCCGGTATACGCGCGCCAACAGCGCCGTCCATACCGGCATGAGATAGAAGAGGAGGACTACGCGCGCGACGTTGCCGCGCACGACTCCCTCGGCATAGAGGGCGATCGCCAGGGCGAGTCCGAAGCCCGCCGCGGGGAGTGTCGGCCCGGCGCCGCGGATGTGCGCCCGGCGTCTGGCCGCGACCGGGAGCAGGACCAGCAACGGCAGCATGAAGCCGGCGGCGGTCAGCCATTCGGCGGAAGATCCGGCGGCGCGCAGCTCGCGTAACGGGATCCACAGCGTGCCCCAGAGCAGCGAGGCGGCGAAGATCGTCAAACTCGCGACCAGACGGTCATGTCGGCGCAATTGCGCTTCGCGCGGCTCGAACATGACTGTTGTCATAGGACGATCGCCGCGGCCCGTGCTAGGGTGCGCCGTTCGCCGCGTTACGCAGGCGGCAATGGGCGGCGAGCAATCCAATACGGAGGAGCGATCGTGAAGCAGCTTGCAGGCATTCATCTGGCTGAGGTCAACGCGGTGTACAGCGGGGCCGAGGGCGATCTCTGGGAACTCATCATGGGGCAACAGATCCACATCGGCGGTTTCAAGTCGTCGATGGATCTGGCGGAAAGAGCGGGCATCGGTCCGGGCCAGCGCGGCGTCGACCTGTGCTGCTGCACCGGCGCGGGCATGCGCTTTCTGGTGCGTGTCCGCAACGTGGATGCAATGACGGGCGTCGACGCAACGCAGAAGGTGGTTGACCGCGGCCGGGAGCGCTGCAAGAGCGAGGGCGTGGGCGATCGCATCGCGTTCCATCTCGCCGACGTCTGCGCCAGTGGCTTGCCGGCGGGAAAGGCCGACTTCGTCTGGGGCGAGGACGCCTGGTGCTACGTCGAGGATAAACCGCAACTCGTCGCCGAGGCGGCGCGGCTGGTGCGTTCCGGCGGCGTGGTGGCGTTTACCGACTGGGTCGAAGGCCCGGCCGGACTCACGAGCGCCGAGGCCGACCGTTATATGCGATTCATGAAGTTCCCGACCCTCGCGAGTATCGGGGACTACCGTGCCTTGCTCGAAAAGAATGGCTGCACCGTGATCGAGGCGGCCGACACGGGGCGGTTCGGACCGTACGTCGATCTCTACTTACAGATGGTCGACATGCAGCTTACCTACGATGCCCTGCGCATTCTCGGCTTCGACATGAACGCTCTGGGCGCGGTTGCCGGCGAGATGCAGTTCCTGCAGCAACTTGCGCAAGCGGGCAAGATCGCACAGGGACGTTTCATCGCGCGACGGTCCTGATAGGGGCCAGTCGCGTTCGGCCCTGGTCAAGCGGCGACCGGTCGGGAACCGATCCCGACCGGCGCCAGGCCTAGTGTTACCTCGCGCGCCGTGCCGCGTCAGTGGGACGGACCGGGCCCCGGCCTCGGTCACGCGCTGGCGAAACCCGCCAGGCGCCGGCGGATGATCGATTCGGCCTCGGCCATGGTGCGATCGATCAGCTCCTTGACGGTCGGGACATCGTGAATCAAGCCGGCCACCATCCCGCAACTCCAGGCGCCGGCCTCCATGTCGCCTTCGCGCATGATCCTCGGGTAAACCCCGGCGACTTCCTCGATGATGTCCGAGAACTGCAAGTTCGCCCCCAGCGCCTTTTCCTTTTCCAACAGCCGGTCGACGGCCGCGTTGCGCAAGACCCGCTCGGTATTGCGCAGCGAACGCATGATGAGGCGAGTATCGAGTTCGCTGGCGGCGACCAGCGCCTCCTTCACCCGCTGGTGAACCGGCGCCTCCTTCGTGGCGATGAACCGCGTCCCCATGTTCATGCCCTCCGCACCGAGTGCCAAAGCCGCCACCAGCGAGCGCCCGTCCGCCATTCCCCCGGAAGCCACGAACGGAATCTTGAGCTCCTCGGCGGCGCGCGGCAGCAGGATGAAATTCGGTACGTCGTCTTCGCCGGGATGCCCGCCGCACTCGAAGCCGTCGACGCTGACGGCGTCACAGCCGATCGACTGCGCCTTTAACGAATGGCGGACCGAAGTGCACTTGTGAATCACGCGGACCCCGGCTGCCTTGAGCGGCGGCAAGACCTGCTCCGGGTTGCGGCCGGCGGTCTCGACGATCTTCACCCCGCCGTCGATGATGGTCTGCACGAGTCCCGGATAATCCGGCGGCGTCAAAGACGGCAGAAAGGTCAGGTTCACGCCGAACGGCTTGTCCGTCATCTCGCGACAGCGAGCGATCTCCCTGGCCAGCTTCTCCGGCGTCCCCAGCGTCAGGCCGGTGATGATCCCCAGGCCGCCGGCATTGGAAACCGCGGCAGCCAACTCCGCAAAGCCGACGAAATGCATCCCGCCCTGGATGATCGGGTGCTCGATTCCGAAAAGCTCGGTGATCCTGGTCTTCATGACCTCTCCTCAGCGCGGGCTTCGCCCGCGACCCATTGCGGATTGCGGAATGCGGAACTCATGAATCCGTCGTCCGCAATCCGAAATCCGCATTCCGAAATTCTTCGCACCATGCGACGAACTCGCGAAGTAGTAGCTCAGGTTGGCTCAATATGCATATTGCCCTTATCAATTGACAGAGCGTCCGGTCCAGCGGGCGACCCCGGCAAAGATACCGCACCGGCTCTCTCCGGAGCGAGTCGACCTCGAACCAACGCGAAAACGGCGCATCTACGGTACTTCGACTGCGGTTCATGCCGACTCTCGTCGTCCGGACGCGGCCTCTCCCGACAGAGCAGGCGCGTGCGAGTCACGCGCGAGTCGCGCGCGATTTGACGCCCACGCAACGTTCGTAGTAGCGCCGTAAGGTGGCTTTCCTGTCCCGCTGTACCGTTGTCTTTCTGGTTGCCTGGTCAGGCGCGGCCTTCGGTGTCACGCCCGCGCCCCTGCCCACCGGTGCGGGCCAACCTCTGCTGACCCGTGCGGCGGGCGGCGGCGCACCGGCGCATGGGCTGGCCGCGGGCATCGCCGCCGCGCCGTCACCGCGATTTCCGGTCATGCTCTCGCCCCCCGACGCGATCCGGCAAACCTGTGCGCAGTCGTGCAGCGTATGGGACCGGCTCGACCTGGCGATGAACCGGGCCGCCGCCTGGCTATCCGCGTTTCCGACCGACGAACTGCGCTTCGACGCGGCCGTGATGCTGCACCACATTCGGGATACCGTCGACAGCGACGCGCTCACCCGGGCCTTCGATCGAGCACGCGCCGTTGCGGAGAAGGATTCGGATCATCCGCAACGCGCCTTCTGGAACCCCGCGGCGACGGCCCCGGCGGAGCACACGGCCGGCTGGGTGGTGCCTACCGAGCCGGGCCGCCGGGTCAACGTCAACCGGCCGCTGACCGAGGCGCTGCACTGCCGCAAGAACGGCTGGCGTCCCGAGACCACCGTGTACGTGTGCGGCCCGATGCGCGACAACGGCGGCTACGAGACCACCCATGCCTTGTGGGCCATCGACATTGCCTTTCGCCGCGGCTGCGTCGACAAGGCGACCTACGAACGCTGCGTGCGCGCAATGCACGAAGAGCTCCGGGCGGCGCAGCCGGCACCGTTCTCGCCGCAGGCCACGCTCGATATCGACCTTTACGGCGAGCGCTTGCTCCAAAACGTCATGACCGGTTTCGCCGATCCCGTCATGAACGCATGGGCCGCTACCCTGATGGACCTCCAGCAGCCCGACGGTAGCTGGGGCGTGGCCACGGAGGGCGAGCCGCCGTACTGGCGGTATCACGCCACGGCCATCGGGACGTGGGCACTGGCGGAGTGGTATCGCCGTATGCTCGCTTCGCCCGCCTTGCGACCGCAATGACGCCGCGGGAAGAACGGGCCGCCCGGCGGTCGGAAGGCCGTGAGAACGCGGTTTGCGGCCCGCCCGTATCGAGTTCTCGCCATAATATCGGAAGGCTGCTAAGCAAGGGTCGATGATCACCGGTGCGCAGATTCGGACGGGATTTCTCGATTTCTTCCGCGCCCGCGGGCACGAGGTGGTGCGCGGCTCGTCGCTGCTCCCGGACAAGGACCCGACGTTGCTGTTTACCAACGCCGGTATGGTGCAATTCAAGGACGTCTTCCTCGGCCTCGAGGCCCGCGCCATCCCCCGCGCCGCGAGTGCCCAGCGCTGCTTGCGACTGAGCGGAAAACACAATGACCTCGAAGAGGTGGGTCGCGACACCTACCACCACACGCTGTTCGAGATGCTCGGCAACTGGTCGTTCGGGGACTATTACAAGCGAGAGGCCATAGCCTGGGCCTGGGAGTTGCTCACCAAGGAGTGGCAGCTCCCGAAAGACCGCCTCTACGCCACCGTGTTTACCACGGACGACGAGGCCGAACGCTGGTGGCAGCGCGAGACGGACATCGGGCACGACCGCATCCTGCGGTTTGGCGAGAAGGACAACTTCTGGGAGATGGGCGACACGGGGCCGTGCGGGCCGTGTTCGGAGGTCCACATCGATCGTGGCGCGGCGGCCTGCGACCGTCAGCACGTCGCCGGCCACCGCTGTTGGGTCAACGGCGGCTGCGCGCGCTACATCGAGCTCTGGAACCTCGTCTTCATCCAATACAACCGCACCGCCTCGGGCGCATTGGACGAGCTGCAAGCGAAGCACGTCGACACCGGCGCCGGCCTCGAACGACTTGCGGCCGTCCTGCAGGGCGTACCGTCGAACTACGATACCGACCTGTTCCGCACTCTCATTCGGCACACCGAGGAACTGGCCCGGCGCCGCTACGGCGAGGACCTGCGCGCCGACGTCGCCTTTCGGGTCATTGCCGACCACTCGCGCGCCCTCAGTTTCATGATCGCCGACGGCGTGGTCCCGAGCAACGACGGGCGCGGTTACGTCCTGCGCCGCATCCTGCGCCGCGCCGCCAGACACGCCCGCGACCTGGGCTTTACCGAGCCCGTCCTGTGGCGGGTCACCGAGGCAGTCGTCGATTCGATGGGTGCGGCGTATCCCGAGGTCGTCGAGCGCCGGGATCACATCGAGGGGGTCATCCGCAGCGAGGAGGAGCGCTTCGCCGAAACCCTGGAGAAGGGGCTCTCCCTGCTGGCGCACGAGCGTGAACGGCTCAGTCGGCGCGGCGTGCACGAACTACCCGGAGAGGTCGCCTTCAAGCTCTACGACACCTACGGCTTTCCGCTCGATATGACGCAGGACATTCTCCGCGAGGAGGGCTACGGGGTCGACGTCGCCGGTTTCGATGCCGCTATGGACGAGCAGCGCCGGCGCGCCCGCGATGCCCGGAAGGCGGGTGCCGAGGTCGGCGTGGCGCACAGCGGCAACGCCTCGCGTTTCGTCGGCGACGGCGCGGTCGAGCACGAGTCCGAGGTCCTTGCGCTCTTCTACGACGGCACCGAGGCGACCGAGGTGCGCGATGGCGACGCGGTTCAGGTCGTCGTTGCCGAGACTCCTTTCTACGGCGAATCGGGCGGTCAGGTCGGTGACGTCGGGTGGATCGAGGCGGCGGACGGGGCGATCATCGACGTGACCGACACGCAAAAGCCCCGCGCCGACCTGACCGTACATCTCGGTGTCGTACGGCGCGGTGTCTTCCGCGCCGGACAGCGGGTGCGGCTGCGCATCGACGCCGAGCGGCGCAATGCGGCGCGCCTGAACCACTCGGCTACGCACATTTTGCACGCTGTCCTGCGCGATCGCCTGGGTACGCAGGTGCGCCAGGCGGGTTCCCTGGTGGCGCCGGACCGTCTGCGATTCGACTTCACCCACACCCACAGCGTCGACGCGGCCGCGCTGACCGCCATCGAGGACGAGACCAACGCTTACATCCGCGCCAACGCCGAGGTCAGCACGGAGGAGATGTCTTACGACGACGCCATCCGCGGCGGTGCTCTGGCGTTTTTCGGGGACAAGTACGGGGACCGTGTGCGCGTGGTGCGCATGGGCGACTTCTCCATCGAGCTGTGCGGCGGGACGCACGTGCGCCGCACCGGGGACATCGGTGTATTCAAGTTGCGTGGCGAGTCGAGCGTTGCCGCCGGCGTACGCCGCATCGAAGCGACGACGGGGATCGGCGCGCTGGCGGCGATCCGCGAACGCGAACTGACGCTGCGCCAGCTTGGCGAGCTGGTGAAGGGCAGCGAAACCGAGGTGGCCGAGAAGGTCGAGCGGTTGCTTGCCCAGCAGCGTGAGCTCGAGCGCCAGCTCCAGCAGTTGCGGGTGCAGCTCGCCGGCTCGCAGAGCGACGACCTGCTCAGTCAGGCGTTCGTGGGCAAGAACGGCATTCGCGTCGTCACCGGGCAGGTCGACGGCGCCGATGCGCAACGGCTCCTCGAGATGGCCGACACGCTGCGCCGGAAGCTCGGCAGCGGAGTTGTCGTTCTCGCCGGCGGCGCCGACGACAGGGTCAGTCTGCTCGCCGCCGTCACCAAGGATCTCGCCAAGCAGGTCCACGCCGGTCAATTGATCGGCAAGCTGGCCCCCATAGTCGGCGGACGCGGCGGCGGCCGGCCGGAGCTGGCGCAGGCGGGCGGTAAGGATGCCGCCAAGATCCCCGCCGTTCTGCAGGCGGCGCGCGAGCTGCTGGCGTGATACGGGAGCCAATACTGCGTTGGTAATCGCCCACCACAGTCCCGCCGGCCGCGAGCTCCAGTTCGACGACGCGCGGTTGCTGCACGCCCTCCTGGGCAACAACGACGAACACCTCAAAGCGATCGAGCGCGTCCTCGGGGTGCGCATCGGTACGGCGGGCCACACGCTGCTCGTCAGCGGCGACGAAGTCGAGGCCGAGCTGGCCGCGCGTACTCTGACCCAGCTCTACGGCCTGCTCGAGAACGGTTACCCCGTCTATCCCAGCGACGTCGACTATGCGATCCGCATCCTGAGCCGCGACCGCGCCGCCAACCTGCGCGACATCTTTCTCGACACCATCTACATCTCCGCCCATAAGCGCGTGATCACGCCGAAGAGCGGCGCGCAGAAAGCGTATATCGAGGCCATCCGCAATTTCGACATCGTCTTCGGCATCGGCCCCGCCGGCACCGGCAAGACCTACCTGGCCATGGCGATGGCCGTGGCGGAACTGATGCGCAACAACTTCGCGCGCATGATCCTCACCCGCCCCGCGGTCGAGGCGGGCGAAAAGCTCGGCTTCCTCCCCGGCGACCTGGCCGAGAAGGTCAATCCGTACCTGCGACCGCTCTATGACGCTCTGCACGACATGGTCGACTTCGACCGGGCTCAAAAGATGCTGGAACGCGGCGCCATCGAGGTGGCGCCGCTGGCATTCATGCGCGGTCGTACCCTGAACGACTCGTTCGTCATCCTCGACGAGGCGCAGAACACGACCGGGGAGCAGATGAAGATGTTTCTCACCCGGCTCGGCTACGGATCGAAAGCGGTGATCACCGGCGACGTGACGCAGATCGACCTGCCCGCCGGCAAGCCCTCGGGTCTCAAGGAAGCCCAGGTGGTCCTCGCCGATGTGCCCGGTATCCGCTTCTGCGAGTTCAGCGAGCGCGACGTGGTCCGCCATCGGCTGGTGCAGGACATCATCACCGCCTACGACCGCTTCGAAGGTCGCCGCGAGGCGCGGCGGACCGGCAACGATCCCGGGCCCGAGTCGTCGACGTGAAGGGGCGCGGCGGGGGTCGATTCCATGCCGGTCAGTGTCCACCGCCGTTGCGGCAGCGCCGCCATTGCGGCCGCGGTGCGCGCCGATACGCGCCGGCTCGTCCGCCTGCTTGGCGAGGCCGAGGCGGAACTCACCGTCAGCCTGGTCGGCGACGCGGCGATTCGGGCGCTTAACCGAGAGTATCGCCACGCCGATCGGCCGACGGACGTGCTGGCCTTCGCGATGCGCGAAGGCGAGCGAGTCGCCGGCGACGATCCGGTTCTTGGCGACGTGGTGATTTCGCTCGAGACGGCAGCGCGGCAGGCGCAACGGCGGCGCGTGTCGCTCGCTCGCGAGCTACGGACCCTGCTTGTCCACGGAGTGCTGCACCTGCTGGGTTACGATCACGAGAGATCGGCCGCCGAGGCCCGGCGCATGCGGGCGGCCGAACGCCGGACGATGGCTGCGCTGGAGGCGAGTCAGTCCCTTGCGCCGCCGCGGCGAGGCCGCAAGAATACAGCCCGGGAGGAATCATGACCGAGACATCGATTGCCGATCGCATCGCATCCGCCACCGCCCGTCTGGAGACGCTCGGGAGGTATCTTTGACGTCCCGACCCGTGAGCGGCGGATCGCCGAGTTGGATGCCCGCGCGGCAGCCCCCGAGTTCTGGAACGACGCCGAAAAGGCCCAGGCGGTTCTGAAGGAGCGTGCCGATCTTGCCGCCCCGATCGCGGCATGGCGAAAACTCGGCAACGACGTCGACGACGCCAGGGTGTTCGCCGAGTTGGGTGCCGAAGGCGATGCGGAGGCCGAGGCGGAAGCGGGTGCGAAGTTGAGCGAGATCGAGAAGGCCCTCGATCGGCTCGAGCTGGAACGGAAGCTGGGGGGCGAACACGATCCCGGCAGCGCGATCGTCACCCTGCACCCGGGGGCGGGCGGAACCGAGGCGCAGGACTGGGCGGAGATGCTGCTCCGCATGTACATGCGCTGGGCGGAACGGCGTGGCTACAAGGTGGAACTCGTGGACCAGGCCCCCGGCGAAGGCGCCGGCATCAAGTACGCCACGATCACGGTCGAGGGGCCGTACGCGTACGGTTACTTGAAAGCGGAGGCCGGCATCCATCGACTGGTGCGGATCTCTCCCTTCGACGCCAATGCGCGCCGCCACACGTCGTTTGCGTCGGTCTTCGTTTACCCGGAAATCGACGACGAAGTGGTGGTGGAGATCAACGAGGCGGACCTGCGGGTCGACACCTACCGGGCCAGTGGCGCCGGCGGCCAACACGTCAACAAGACGGATTCGGCTGTGCGACTGACGCACCTGCCCACCGGAATCGTGGTGGCCTGTCAGAACGAGCGCTCTCAGCACAAGAACAAGTCGATGGCGATGAAGATCCTGCGGGCGCGCCTCTACGAATTGGAGCAGCAGAAACAACGCGACAAAATGGCCGAACTCGACAAGTCCAAAAAAGACATTGCCTTCGGCAGCCAGATTCGCTCGTACGTGCTGCACCCGTACCGGCTGGTGAAGGATCACCGCACCAGCGTTGAGGTCGGCAACGCGGACGGGGTGCTCGACGGCGATCTGGACACGTTTATCGAGGCGTACCTGCAGGCCGCCGCCAACTGACCGGTCAGCCGTCGTCGGTAGGCCCCGCACCTTTCGCCTTTTGCTCGCTTTCTGGTCGCCGACAGGTTAAGAGCCGGGGTGGGGGCAGAGGAGGCTGGTGTGCGGCAGAAGCTTTACGAATACCTGCGCGAGCGGCCCGGTGGTGCGTCGTCGCGTGAGCTCATCGATCTGGTATTCTCGCAGCCGACTGCCGACCCGGAACTCGGTAACCGGGTCTTGCAGCAGTTGCTCGGCGACGATCCGCGCTTCGTCTGGCAGCCGGAGGAGCGGACCTGGATTGCGCGGGTCAACACGGCGCTCGCCCGTCCGCTGGCGGAGACGACTTTCGTCGTGGTGGATATCGAAACGACCGGCCTCGGGGCCAGTGCGACGGGAATCATCGAGATCGGGGCAGCCCGGGTGCGCGACGGGCGTATCGTCGAGACGTTCGAGCAGTTGATAAATCCGCGCACCCGGCTGCCGCCGTTTATCAGCCGCCTGACCGGCATAACCGACGACCTGCTCGCAGCGGCGCCGCCGATCGACGTGGTGTGGCCGCAGTTCCGGGCCTTTCTCGGTACGGACGTCGTCGTCGCGCACAACGCGGCTTTCGACCTCGGATTCCTGAACGCTGCCGCGACGGTTTTCGACGGCGGCCCTCTGCCGCATCCGCACCTGTGTACGCTCAGGCTGGCGCGGCGACTGCTGCCCGCTCTGCGCCGGCGCGGTCTCGACGCGTTGGCGGCTTATTTTGCGATCCCGCAGGCGGATCGGCATCGCGCTCTCGGCGATGTGCGGATTACCGTCGAGGTATTCTTCCATCTGCTCGAACGGCTCGCGGGGAGGGGCGTCACGCTGCTGAATCAGGCGATCGATCTGCAGGGTCAGGCGCGTGACGGCCGGCCGTTCGTGTGCGCTTTGCCGCGGGTGCGGGTCGACCAACTCCCGGCGGCCCCCGGGATGTACCGGCTGCTCGGGGAGAAGGGTGAACTGCTTTACATCGGCAAGGCCGGCAACCTGCGCGAGCGCGTCCGCAGTTACTTGAGTAATGCGCGCGGGCACAGCAATAAGACGCTGGCGCTGATTCGTCACACCCACGACGTGCGTGTGACGGTAACCGGCTCCGAGCTCGAGGCCGCGCTCGAAGAGGCGGCGGCCATCCGGCGCGAGCAGCCGCCGTACAACCGGCTCGGCAAACACCTGCCGCGTATTGCTTTCGTGAAGCTGTCGCTGACCGGTGCCTACCCCCGTCTCTCGATCGTCCGCCGTCTCAGCCGGGGCCGGGCTCGCTTTATCGGTCCGTTTCGCGGGCGCGAGGAAGCCGAGCGCGTCAGCGCCTTACTGGGCCGGTTGTTTCGCCTGCGGACGTGTGCGGAGAGATTGCGGCCGGACGCCGAGGCGAGCCCGTGCTTCCACGGTCAGGTGGGGGCGTGCACGGCGCCGTGCGCCGGTCGCGTCGAGGCGGAGGCGTATGCGGAGCAGGTGAGCGCATGCCAGCGCTTCCTCGACGGCGACACGACCTGGGCCGAGCGGGAGTTGGTGCGACGGCGGGACGCGTTTGCTGCCGAGTGCGCTTACGAGGCAGCCGGCCGAGCGCAGCGCGACATCGAGCTGTTGGAAAGGTTGGCGCGGCGTTGTCGGGTGCTGGGGTGGGTTGTCGAGCGGCAGAATTTCCTCGTGCTGCAGCCGGTAGCGGACCGGCGGTCTGTATGCGCGTACGTTGTCGTGGGGGGAAGGTTGGTCGGCCGGGAGCGGTTGCAGGACCCCGCGCATCTTGGAGGTCTGATCGCGCGATGCATGCCGGGCGATGCGGCGGCGCGCCCGCGTGGCCCGTCTGCGGAAGACGTCGACGGGACGACGATCCTGGCGGCGTGGTTGCGCAATCGGGGAGAACGCGACGGGTGCGTGTTCGAGATCGATGGTGCGACGCGGCCTGCCGATCGGCTTCCCGAGTGGCAGGCCGCGTGCGCCGCCTTACTGGCGCCGGCTGCTGACGATCGCGATTGCCCGTCGGCGGAGACCAAGGGCAACGGGCAATGCGGCGAGCAGCCAGGCGCCATTGCTGTCGCTGCCGGTATCGGCGATTGAGCACCCGCCACTGCGCGTCGACGTAATCGTCGTTCCACCGACCTTCGTCGGGGTCGGCTGTGGGATGAGCGTCGGCGTCGGCGTCCGCGGCGGCAGGCAGCGGTACTTCTCGGTCGTCGCATCGAACCGGCATTCCAGGCCGCTCTGGCAGTCGGTGTTCTTCGAACACTCGGCGTTGGAACCCGAAGGGGCGGCGCAGCGACCCTCCTTGCCGGTTATGTCGCAGCGCTGCCCTTGCGGACAGGTGGCGGACTGGCAGCAGACGCTCTCGGGATTACAGAACAGACCGCCCGCACACGGACTGGCCTCGCTTGGATTGCAGCTCTGGCCACCGGTCGGTTTCGGGGCGCTGCACTGGCCTTCGCGGCCTTCGATGTTGCACGCCTGGCCTTCCGGGCAGGAGCGGGCGGCGCAGCAGAAGCCATCGGTGCAGAAGTCGGACTGGCAGTCGGAGTCGTCGAGGCAGAACTGCCCGTTGGCGAGCGGCGTCGGCGTCGGCGTGCGGGTCGCCGTGAGAGTCGGCGTCGGGGTTCGGGGCGCCGCGCAGACGGGCGGGGTGCCGGGTTGGCAGTTGCCTGACAGGCAGTCGCCGTCGGTGCGGCACTCCTGGCCGTCGGGGCGCAGGGCCGAGCAGCTCCCCAGTGCGCCGAAGATGTTGCAGGCCTGGCCTTGCGGGCAACTTGCCGACGCGCAGCAGACCCCATCGACGCAGGCTCCGGAGACGCACTGAGTTCCCGAACTGCACTGGGCTCCAATCGGCTGCGGTGTCGGCGTCGATGTGGGCGTTGCCGTCGGGGTAGGGGTTGCCGATGCCGGGGGTATGTTCGCGCATCCACCGGCGCTGCCGGGCACGTTGCAAGACTGACCGAGAGGGCACGAGTTCACGCCGCAGCAGGCACCGTCGACGCAGAAACCGGAGTCGCACTGCGACGGGCTGGTGCAGGCGTTACCGATGGGCTGGGGTCCGATGCATACGCCTTCCGACCCCGGGATGTCGCAGCGCGCTCCGAAAGGACAGATCTCCGAGGCGCAACAGACGCCGTCGACGCAATTGCTCGACGCGCACTGGTCGGGGGTCGCGCAATGCGTCCCGTTCGGGGCCGGCGGGCCGCAACTGCCGGTGTTGCAGTACTGTCCGGCCGGGCAGGTGGCCGACCCGCAGCAGAAGCCGCCGACGCAGTTGTCCGAGGCACACTGATTTCCAGCCGTGCAGGCGTTACCGTTGCCGAGCGGAACCGCGCAGGTGCCCTCGCTACCCGGAATATTGCAGAACTGGCCTGCGGGGCATTGGCTGGCGTTGCAGCAGACCCCGTCGAGGCAGAGCGTCGATTCGCACTGGGTGCCGAGGTTACACGGCAGGCCGAGATTGCGCTTTACCGGAGGCAGACTGTGAACGACACGGACCGTACGATCGCCTTCCTCGGCGACGGCAAGGTCCGGGATAAGGTCGCCGTTGAAGTCCGCCGCAACGATGCCCTTTGGCCGCGTGCCCACGGAGGCCTGCGTCGCAAAGCTGAAGGTGCCGTCTCCGTTCCCGGCATAAGCGAGCAGCAGTCCCGCGGTCGGGCTCGATCCGGTTTGGGCAATCGTGTGAACCGAAACGGCGAAGTCGGCAAATCCATCCTGGTCGAAGTCCCCGGCCGCTATCCCGTTCGGCTGGCAGAAGATCGCGATCCCACCGATACTCGACGGACAACTCACCTTCACCGGCATCATGGTCGAAAACAAAGGATCGGTAGACCCCGGTGCCGGATTGTTATTCAACAACACGGATACGTCGAAGTTGTTGGTCCGCGGCGAAATACCGCCGTTGAGCACCAGAACATCGAGTGCCTGGTCGCGGTTGACGTCGGCCAGGACCAGGGTGCGCGTGCGGACGCCAACCGTGAACGGTCGCGGCGAGGAGAAGGCGCCTGTTCCGGAGCTGAACAGCACCGACACGCTCTCGGCGCCGCTTGCCCCGGTGTTGAGCGTTACGAGGTCATCGTTGCCATCTCGGTTGATGTCGCCCGCAACCACGCGTTGCGGCCGGTCGCCGGCCTGGGAGGCCGACGGGGACGAGAAGCCAAGTTGTCCGCCGAAATTGAGGAAAACGCCGACGCTGTCGCTATTGATGTCGGCCGTGGCGACGTCGTTGCCTTTCCCATTCGGACGATCGAAGTCGCCGATGGCAAGGTCCACCGGGCGACGTCCGGACGTCTTCCCAAGCTGGGCGGCCTTTTTGAACGTCCCGTTGAGCTCCGAATAGAGCACATAGACACTGCCGCCCGCGAAGTTGGTGACGATTGCAATATCGGGACGACCGTCGTTGTTGAGGTCTCCGGCCTGCACTTGTTCGAGGCCACGAGCGACGTCGAAATCGGAAATCGTCTTGAACGTGCCCTGGGCGTCGCCGAAGAGCACCGTCACCTTGTTCGATCCGGGGTTCAGCGCGACCGCGTCGGCGAGGCGGTCGCCGTTGAAGTCGGCCGCAGTGATGTACGTTGGACGCCGGGGTACTTGGACCGCCTGTCCCGGAACGAGCGTGATCTGTGCGAGTGCGGAGCCGCCGCTTGAAATGATGACCGACCACAGCAGCACCGCAGGCAACAGTTTTCTCATGTAACCTCTCCTCGACCGAGTGCAGCCCGTTATTCTAGTCGCGTTGTGCGCGAAGGTGACGGCATGTCGACGGTCCACTCTCCATCGGCCGCACCCACTTTTTCAAGCGAAAAGCGCAGGCTGCCGGTTTGAAATTAGCGCTGCGGCAAGCCGCATGGCATCGGCCGGCAGGTCCCCGGCACACCCGGCGGCGGCCGAAGTCCGGGAGTTCGGGAATCGAGAAGCCGCTAAAGAGTGCGGAATAAGACGGATCGAGGAGTCGAAGACTTGCGGAGTCTAAGAGCGGGCACCGGAGGCCGGGGGTGAACCAGCCAATATCTCCAGCCGTTCACCCCCCTCAATTTCTGGACGGCTCGGGGCGGGCGTTGCGACTCCCGGCCTTCCCGTAGCGTCGCTCAGGCTGGCTAGCGACGCACCCAGGCCTCGCCACTACGTTCGAGCACCAGCGACTCGGTGAACGTCGAGTTTCCGAACGTCAGGGTCATCTCGGTCTGCTCGCCGGTTGCCCCGCCCAGCGCCGCGGCGCTGGCGCGGACGGTGATGCTCGCGGCGTTACCGCGCAGCCAGCGAAACGTCACCCGCCCCCGCGCATCGTTCGTGCTGCTGGAAAGGGTGCCGCTGTAAGAGGGCAGACTGCTCGCGCTGCGGCGCCACGAACGCGCATTCATGGCGCCCCGGTAGAGCGCTCCGGTACTGTCGCGCACTTCGATGCCAAGCGATTGCCGCCCCGGATCGAAGGCGCTACCGGCCGGGAAGTACACTTGCGCCGTTACCGCCAGACCCTGGGCATCAGTCCAGATCGTGAACGAACGTACGCGTATAGGATCGCAGGCGTCGCCACGCCCATCGTTGTCCGCGTCCACCTGCTCGGGGTTGACCGCGTCCGGGCAGTTGTCGTCGCCGTCCGCAACGCCGTCGCCGTCTCCATCGCTCGGCGCGGCGGCGGGATACAGGGTCCGGAGCCCCGCGATGTCGTCGGCGCGCACCGCGGCGCCGCGGCCGTCGAAGTGGGCGAGGTAGTACATGGTTGCGTCCTTGAGCACGGGATCGGCCTCGCGGCCATTCTCGGACGAATGGCCGAGGCCAACGGTGTGCCCCAATTCGTGGGTCAGGACCTCGGCGAGGTTCGTTGCCGTCCAGAAACCGCAGCCGCCGAAGCCGTCGTTGACCGTTAGATCGCCTTCCGCAATGCGCTGCATCGGATAGGGGACGCCCGGCACGTCGGTCGTGGCGCTGCTGGTGCAATAGCCGCCGATGGCCAGAATGCCGCCGCAGTTGCTCGGCGCGCCGATCTCCCCAAAGGGATCGTTGAACTGGATGGTGCTGGCGCCGTCGCAGGCCTGAAAGCGCGCCGGCACCGCCGGGCCGGCGTCAACCAGCCGGAGGCTCGTCTCGGCATGGCTCAGCGCCGCCATGGCGCGACTTACCGCGAGTAACGATGCGTTTCTTCCGATGCCCGCGTCGCCATTCGGATCGACGCGATAAGCGACCGGCAACCCGGCGTCCGGTTCCGCCCAGCGCGCCGCCGGCGGGCCTAGGAAGGTGAAGGCAGCGCTACCCGTGTTCGGGAGCGATTCGTCAGGCAGCGCCGGCGCCGTGTCGTTCGCAGGTGCGATGGCCGCCAGGGCCCGCAACTCGTCGAGGAACTCGGCCAGCGGACGTTGATCGACGGCTGCTGCGGCCGTCAGGACCCCACGCCGGGCATCGTAGGTCAGAGCGGCGGCGCCCGCTTCACCGCCGAGCTGACGCCGAGCGACGTCGCCACTCGCGCTCCGCACGATGCTGTACTTCCCCATGGCCATGGCGTTTGTCGCCAGTCGACCGTCGGGGCGCCGGCGCAGAAATACGAGCACGCGTTCGCCGACGAAGAAATGCGCGGCGCCGAATACAACGCGCCGCCTCCCGGCCGCCTCGCCGCCGGGCTCGACGAAAACGATTTCCTCGCGTACCGGCCCCTTGACCTGCGTGTCGACGCGCAGCGCGATTGTCGTGTGGAGCCGATCCGGAGAGTCGGCGCCGGTTGCAATCGCGCTGACTGTGCCGACCGCGACCACGGCCGAGGTGGCAACCAGAGCATCGTCTGACATGACCACGAAGGTTGTTGCGCGCGCCGTCTCGTGGTGAACTGCCAGCACGAGACTGCCAGCGAGCGCGGCACCGATGAGTTCTTGCGCGACGCACTTCATGCCTCCGCAGAAGTGCAACGCGGATGCCACGCCGTTCGGCCATGCCTTCGCCCCATCAAGCAACAGACGACGGTCGACTCAACGCGGCATGCGGCTGCCAATCGCGCCGCCGGCCGGCACCTCCGTGCCACGCGCAACTGCGGCGGCAGGCGCCGTGCGCGCAGCGCCGGCAAAGCGCCGCGCGGGCGCCTTGCCGGCTGCGCCGGCGCCGAATACAGCGGATGCTATGCCGCCTTCCCGGCGTAGATGTCCATTACCTTGTGCAGGAACTTGACGGCGTCGGACTTCGGCCGCTGGAAGGAGTTGCGGCCGATGATCGAGCCGAAGCCGCCGCCCGCATGTATGCCCCGCACTTCCTCGAAGACGGCGTCGTCGCCCTTGGCTTCCCCGCCCGAGAAGATGACGATCCGCCGTCCGGCAAAGGCGCTCTGGACGACATGTTTGACGCGTTCGGCCAGCGTGCCGGTGGGGATGCGTTCCTTCTCGTACACCTTCTTTGCGGCACCCTGCTCCAGGTGGGCCGACGGCGGCTTGACCTTGATGACGTGCGCCCCGAGCTGCGCGGCGATCTGCGCGGCGTAGGCCGCGACGTCGATGGCCGTCTCGCCTTCCTTCGACAGAGCGCTGCCGCGCGGGTACGACCACACGACCACGGCCAGACCCTTGCGCTTGGCTTCCTCGGCCAGGGCGCGCAGGTCGCCGTACATCTGGTTGCGGAACGCCGAGCCCGGGTAAATCGTGTATCCGATCGCCGAGCAACCGAGCCGCAGGGCATCGTCGACGCTGCCCGTGATGGCCGGGCAAGGGTCGGCGCCGGTGTAGAGCGAATCCGAGTTGTTCAGCTTCAGTATCAAGGGGATCTCGCCGGCGAACTCGGCGGCTCCAGCCTCCAGGAACCCCAGCGGCGCCGCATAAGCGTTACAGCCCGCCGTCAATGCCAGCTCGAAATGATACCGCGGATCGTAGCCCGGTGGGTTCGGCGCGAAACTGCGCGCGGGGCCATGCTCAAACCCCTGATCGACCGGCAGGATAACGAACTTGCCGGTGCCGGCCAGTCGGCCGGTATTCATCATTCGCGCCAGATTGGCGAGCGTTCCCGGGTTGTCGCTCGAGTACCAACCGAGGATCTCGCGGACACGTTCCGTCATGGTGGGGTCCTCCTTCGGGGCCGGAGCATACCGCAGCGCGTGGGCGAGGTGAAGGTGCCCCTCGTTGCCGTTGACGAGACTTGCACCCGAGAAAGCTTTCGGTGTAGGCACGAACCAGTAACGGACTGGACCAGACCCGCCGGGGCGGGCCGAGGAGGTGCGGCGGTATGAAGCGTGCGCGGAAAGCTCCTGACGTGCCGTTGACGGAATTGCGTCTCGCTCATCTGATCGGCGGTCCGACAGATGCTGCGGGCCGGCGCCTGGTCAACCTCAAGGTCCCTGCCGACCTTCTCGGTCGTGTTCACCGCGTTGCCCAACGGCTTGGCGTCACCAAGAGCGCCGCCATCGTCGCCCTGCTCAACGAGGGACTCGACCGGGCTCAGGCCCGTGGCGTCGGCAACGTGAGCTGAAAGACCTCCCAGCCGATTCCCGTGGCGCGATCGTCACCGCATCCGCTAAAAAGGAAAGGGTGTCGTTCGGCAGGCGGATCGGTGTTGGTTGCCTCGTAGGGCTCGCTTGGGTCGCTGCGGCGCGGGCGGCTGTGCCCGGTGACGCCAACTGCGACGAACGCGTCGACGATTCCGACCTCGTCGCTCTGACGACTGCGGTCTTCGAAGGATCCCTCTGCGCCGGGGCGGACGCCAACGCCGATGGGCGTCTGTCGAGTGCCGATTTCCCGTCGCTGATCGGTACGCTCGCGCAACCGACCCCGACGCCGACGGAGACCGCAACGCGCACAGCAACCTTCACGGTGACGCCGACACCCACCGCATCGCTTACCGCAAGCCCCAGCGAAACAACCACGGCCACGGCCACTCCAACGCCCACCCCGAGCGAAACCGATACGCCGACGGTCACTGCCACCGCGACCGCAACCAGCACGCCGACTCTGCCGCCGTGCCCCCCGGACGGTGCGGCACTGACCTTCGTCCTCGACAACCCGGCGGGAATCGAGGCGCTCGACGTCGCGGTCAGCGGCTACCGCCTCGCGGCCAGTTGCGAGGCGGCGCCGGATCTGGCGCTTACCTACGACACCGCCGGCAGGGAGTCGCCACCGCGTCTGACCGATTTGGCCCCCGGGATTTGGGTCCATACGGTGCAGGTCCGCAAACCCGCGACCGGTCAGGTACAACACCGCGACACCCTTCTGCTCGGCGCAGGGGCCGGAGACAACGAGGTGCGGTTCACCGTCTTCCCGGCGGTTGCCACCGTGCGGACCGTCGAAGACGGCGTCGCCGCGGATAGCCTGCGAGACGCGCTGACGACGGCTCAGGCGGCACCAAAGCCATTTCTGATCCAGTTCGCAGATGCGGCCTTCCCCGCCGGGGTGAAGACCACGATTACCCTCGCCAGCGCGCTCCCACGCTTGCAAGCCGATGACGTCACCATCGACGGTATCGACGCCACCGGCGCCGCGGGTATGCGCATCGTCGACGCCGCCGGCCTCGATATACCCGCGCTGTCGATTGCCGGCGCCCGCAATCGCGTCATCGGTCTGGGTTTGACGGGTGCCGGCGGGTCGAACCGCGACGTCCTCTCGATCAATGGCGCCGGGGCGTGGGGTAACCGCATCGAACGCTGCACCGTGACCACGGCAACGACCGGCGACGGTATCGGTATCGACGACAACGCCGGCATGGACCTCGCCGGCACCGCAAACGTCGTGATCAGGTCGGCGATCTCCGGTGCGGCCGACAAGGGCATCAAGGTCACCACCGGGGCTTACGCGCGTATCGAGGAGTCGCTGATCCGCGACAACCGCAACGGCGGCATCCAGGTGACCCTCGGCGGCCGAGCAGTCGCACGCGACAATGTGGTCGAATACAACGCCGGGCCCGACGAGACGGCCCGCAACGGTATCTCCGCCAACGGCGGCGACGGCGTGTTATCGGAACTCGCCACCAACGGAAACATCGTCCGACACAACGGCGCCAACGGGATCGTCGTCCTTGGAACCGCACGTGCCGAGCTTGCCAACGACTACCTCGCAGCCAACGCCACCGCCGGCCTGCGCGTCTACAACCGCGGCAGCGATGCGGCTACCGCTATCGCCCAAGGCATCGCTGCGGCGTGCAACGGCACGCACGGTGCCTCGGTCGAGAATACCTCGCGAGTCGACTTCGGCGGACCGTCGAGTGCGGGGCACAATGCCTTTACGCAGAACGGCCGCAGCGGCGCGGGAGACAATTTCCGCAACGCTACCGCCGCTCCGGTGATGGCCCTGAACAACCAGTGGGAGCAGTGCGGGCGCTCGACGGTCTGCGACGATGGCGCGGTGGCAGCTTACGACATCAGCGACCACGGCGTGCATACCGCCTTCGTGCCGGCGCAGGCCCACCGCTCGCAGCGGGCTCCCGTGGTAACCGCGGCGCGGCCCCTCGCCGGGCGCGCGGGCGAGCTTGTGCGCTTGTTCGGGACGGGCTTCAACGCCATCGACGGGCACAGTAACGACGCCCAGTGCGTCGACCTCGAAACCCGAAATAGCTGCAGCCCGCTGCGCGGCAATTGCGTGCTGATCGACGGGGTCGAGGCCAGGGTGGAAGCGGTAACGCCGACGATGCTTGCGGTGCGCATGCCCTTTGCCTGCGTCGAACCGGTTTCAATCAGCGTCCGGATTCAAGGCGGCGGGACCAGCACACCGTTTACGTTGTGCACGCAACCCGACGGCGCGGCGGCAACTGAGCCGCCGCAAGAGTGAGCGCGTCCCTGGTCCCGCTCGACTCGGGACGCGCACCCGCTTCAGTCGATCGAGGCTCCCGGGGGCGGCGTGGCCGGCGGCGGGGCGCCGGCAAGAATCCAGTCGCGGATGCGATCGATATCGCCAGCCGCCAGCGGACTGGAACCCAACGGCATCGCCGAACCCTCCCCCGCCGCAGGCCCAATCAGCTTGGTCAGGAGAAAGCTCCCCGTTGCATCCAGCGCTCTCACCCGCAGCATGCCGGCGTCGCGAGCCGCCAGATTCTCGGGCGGCACATCGACCAGGTCGTCGTAAGAAAGGCCCGCTTCGAGTACCAGACCGCCGGCCTTGTCCAGAACGTTATGGCAACCACTGCCGAGGCAATGCACGTTGAAGATGTCCGCCTGGATGGCGTCGTACTCGCCGCCGGTCTTCGGCGGCGGACCGTCCCCCGCGCAACCGGCGACCCCGCAGACCCAATACAGGCCGAACCCGGTGGCCAGGAGCTGCCACCACCGCAGTGGCCGAGCGAGGCGCGGACCCGCGTGCGGCCCGCGCGACATCACAGCTCCTTGACGCTGCCGACGACGATTCCGTTCATGCCGTTCCTGACGAAACGCTTGCCGCTGACTTCGACCCGCAAACCCGCATCCTTCTTGACCTGGTCGTACGGATCCGAATTGTCGTGGTCGTCGAGGAGCAGATAAAGATCGCCGCCCTCGGTGAGCACGCCGAGCGGCAGCCCACGCTTGGCACACATCTGAGCGCACGACTTGTGCGCGGCGCCGCGACTTCCCTTGGCGAGATAGCATGACAGGTCGACCACCTCGCCCTGGACGGTGACGGCGTCCTGCGCCAGTGCCGTGTCCGGCATCGTGCCGACGTTCCAGATCGATAGGACGGCCACCAACAAGAGCGCGACTCTTGTCATGGTGCGATTCTCCTTCCAAAAATCGAATTGTATCCGTACTATGCCGCCAACCCGGCTTCTGTCAATTTGACGGCCGGCACGCCGCTGGGTGGCGCGCCGGAACGGATCTGCCCTTTACCTCGCGACTGCAGGGGGACGATGATGGCATTCAGCCGAACGGCGAAACGATTCCGAGACCGTGACGGACTGCGTGTAGCGACCTGCGCCGCGGCGTCGATCGGCAGGATCGTGTTCGCCTTTGCGCTGATGTTGCCGCTGGCGACGGCGCAGGCGGCGAGCCCCACGGCGTGCGGCGGCGACTGCAATGGCGATGGCACCGTGACCATCGACGACGTTATTGTACTGGTGAATATTGCCGGCGGCAGCGAAACGACTGCCGTCTGCCTCGCCGGCGACCTCGATGCAAACGCCGCTATCACCATCGACGAGATCGTCGTGGCCGTTGGCCACGTGTTGCAGGGCTGTCCCGTCGTCGGCACGGCGACGCCGAGCCCGTCGCCTACACCCGAGCCGTCGCCGACGGCGCTCGGCCGCAGGCGGTTCGTTATCGATCCGAGCGCCAGCTCCTTCGAGGCGATTCTCGATCCGCGGTTTATCTTGAAGGTTGGGGGATTTCGCGGTCAGACCGGTGGTGTGGTGGAGGACGCCTACCTCGACCTCGAAGCGGGGATTCCCGATGCCACGGGCATGGCGACAATCGCGGTTGTCGGTGGATCAGAGTACATATTTGTCGACGGCGCCAACGTCGGCCTTGTGCTGTGTCTGAAGCCACAGTTGCCGGTGTCCGCGGCCGGTGTGGTCGCCTGCAAGGGTGGGCTCGACTTCAGTATCGTCACCGCGATCGACCACAATGTGGGACAGGTGGGTGTGGACGGGTTCGACGTCCAGCAGTGCGACGCCGCCGGCGGCACGGTCGAAGGCCGCAACCGGATATGCGCCACCGGTAACACCGGACAACTCTGCCGGTCCGATGCGGATTGCGGTACCGGCGCCGTATGCGGCCTGGATGACTCCACTTGCGCCGAGGGCCGCGTCGGGGAGCCGTGTCGGTCCGACGCCCAGTGCGATCCCGATCCCGAGTTCGAAGAGGGAGTGTGCGGAACTGCCGGCGCGCATCCCGGTGTCTGCAACGGGTTGCTCGATCTCGATCAGAGCCTCGGCGATAGCGGCCCGGGTGCCGCGATCATAGCGCCCGTGCCACAGCTAAATATCAGCGGGTTGCCGCTCGTGCTGGCGATCGAAAATTCCCTCCCATGCGGCGATGAGAACGGGGGCCGACCGCAGCCCTTCGCGATGACCACGGCACGGACGCGCGCGACGATCGCCAATTTCAACAATGGCGACTCGTCGCTGGAGCTTGAACGTACCGGACGGAATTTCTCGTGCACGGACTGGTCGAGCGCTCCCGCGCGCTTCGTCCTCAACTTCCCCGCTCTGCACCAGTTTCAGGGCAGCGACGTCCTGACGGTGTTCACCTTCGAGGACCGCGGGGCCGTGCAGTGAGTTGTTCCAATACGGCTCTGCGGATCGGCGGTCGTGAGTTGCCTGTCGACTATCGGCGGTCGACTCGACTATTCTGTAAGCGTAGCCAACTGGCGTGGTCCGGCGATTCCGGCTAAGCAGTGCGGCTGCGAAAATGCCTCGCCGTGGAGGTTAGGACGTGAACGGACCTCGCAGGAGTGCGGTTCTGGTTGTGTTCCTCGGAGTGCTCGGCGTCGCGCCCGTGGCCAGCGGGCAGTTGCACGGCGATGCCAACTGCGACGGATTCGTGAATACCCTCGACCTCGAGGCCGTCATTGACATCGTGTTCGGTATGCCATCCGAGTGTGCCACCGCCGACGTTAACCGGGACGGGGCCGTCACGATCGCCGATGCCGTCGGGGTCGTTCTCGCTCTACCGACGCTGCCCCCGACCCCGACCCCCAGCGAGACGCCGACCGTAACCGTGAGCCCGAGCCCAAGCGAGACACCCACGGCGACGGAGAGTCCGACTCCCAGCGAAACGCCGACGATTACCCCGACGTCTCCGCCACCGACGTTGACGCGCACCTTCACTCCGAGCGGCACGGCCACGCACACCCCGACCGTCACCCGTACCGCCACGCCATCTCGCACCGCGACGCGAACCCCCACCAGTTCGCGTACCACCACCCCGACCCCAACTCCGTCTGGAACGCGAACCCCGACGCTGACGCGCACGACGACCCCGACGCGGACCGATACGCCGACCCGCACGCCGACCCGCACCGCGACCGAAAGCCGCACCCCCACGGCGAGCAAGACGCCGACTGCCACGCGCACCGCCACCCTGACGCGGACGCCGAGTCTTACCCCCACGCAGAGCGGGACGCCGACCGAGACGCGCACCCGGACGATCACGCCCACGCGCACGGTGACGCCGACGCCCACGCCGACCTCGATCATCCTGCCGGGTCCGCAGATCACGTACTTCGGCCTCGCCAACGCCGAGGGCTTTCCCGTCGCCTCGTCGGGGAAGGAAGGTCTGGATGACGTCTACACGCGCCCGTTCGGCGCTTTCTTTTACATCGTGGTCGAATCGCGCCCCGGTTCCAGCAGCAGCCCCCCCAGCACCAACAGTTACAACGCAGACAACCCCGACGCGGCGCCGGGGTTCCGACTCTGGGCGGATAACGACTTCGGTAACGGCAGCGAGACGGTTTGCGACGCCGGACCCCTACCGGATTTCCCGCTCGGCGGAGTGCCCAGGGTGCAGACTTACAACCCATCCGACGCGGCCGTGGCAAGGGCGCTGAACGACCTCGGTTGTCGCATAGAGGTAGTGACGGCGAGCAGCCTTGCCTGCACGCTCGACCCGTTCAGTACCGACATCGCCTTCGTGAACAGGCAACAAAGCCTGGTGCAGGCGTGCACTCGCAGCGTCCTCAGTAGCGCCCTGCGTCTTCCGGACGGGCGGACCAGACTGAGCGTGCAATGGCTCGACGGCGCCGGCAACGCCAGCGCGGTTAAGAGCATCATTCTCAACGTGGGGGGCTGAGCGTGACGGCATCCGATCGACCGAGCGAGCGGGGTATGCAACCGGGCCGCGGTGCGCACCGGGCAGGCGTGGCGGTGCTGGCGCTTGGCGCCGCGCTTTTCGGCGCCGCATCGGCGCACGCTCAGGCGGTGTCGCCTCCGGTAATCATGGAGCTGGGGCCCGTGGTGCCGCCACCGGCGCCCACCCCCCACCCGGCCGAACGTAAGCGCATCGTCAGCGTTATCACCGTGCAGAACTCCCGGGAGGGCGAGAGCGTAATCTCTTTCGAGGCCAGCGATTTCGCCGACGAAGGCGACGGCAAGACACGCCCCCTGGCGAGCCGGACCTACTCGCTCGTCGATGACGAGGAACCCAAGGGCAAAGAACTGCGGGCCAAGATCCTTCGCGACATCCGCAAACTCGAGCGCGATATGCTCGACTACGCAAAGATCATCGGCCCGCCGAAGGAACGCGCCCCGCTCGGGCCCGGCCAGTCGTCTTCGGGCGGTCAGAGACCTTATCGATGAGGAGTCCTGGCGGCCCCCCGCTCGGACGATTCGGGGTCGGAGTCGCCCCCGCCGGGCTGTCGGGCGCGACTCCCGTGTAGCACGCCGGTGCAGTTGACGCGGATGGCGGATGTGGCGGTGCCGGCTCTCTCCCGGCGGCGCCGCGAAGGTTGTTGCCGCGGGCCGGGACCTTGCACGCCGAGGGGCGGAGTGGTTTGGATGCGCCTGATGTTAGCCGACGCGGCGCGTCCGGCGCTCCGAGCGTTGATCGTGGTGGCGGTCATGACTGCCTCTTCCGTCTCGGGGATCGAGGAGCCTGCGCCCCTTCCGTTGGCGGCGGCGATCGCGCGCGTGGAGCGGGTGGCGCCGCAGCTACGGGCCGCGGCGGACCGCGTCGACGCGGCGCGTGGCGCTCTCCATCAGGCCGGTCGCTTCCCCAACCCGTTGTTCGAGGCGAGAGCCGAAAACGTTCGCGTCGACAGCAACGTATTTACGGCGGGCAATCCGCCACTCGACTTCTTCGCCTTGCTCAGTCAGCCGGTGGAACTCGGCGGCAAACGCAGCACGCGCACCGCGGTTGCCGCCGCCGACCTGCAAGCCAGCGGGGCCGAACTGGAACTGGCCGAACGCCAGGTCAAACTCGACACCATGCGCCTTTACCTGGCGGCCGTCCGCGCCCGCGAACTCGCCGCGTATTTCGCCGAGAACCGCACCGAACTCGACCCGCTCCTCGAGGTGGTGCGCCGCCGTGTCGTTCAGGGCTATACCGCTGCCGCCGACCTCGCGAAGTTGCAGGCGGAGGCCGCCCGCGTCGACTCGCAACTCGCCCAGGCCCGCTTCGACCTCGAACGCAGCACGCTGGCCCTCGGCGTTAACATGGGCGACGACACTCCCGTCGCGCCGGCTCGACTGGTCGAACCGCCCCTCATCGACCTGCCTCCGGAAAGCGCCGATGTTCTTGCCGCGCGCATCGTCGAAGCGCAACCGCTGTTGCGCGCGACGCGGGCCCGCCTGGAGCGCGCCCACGAGACGGTACGGCTGCAGAAGGCCAGGCGTATTCCCGACCCCCTCGTCACTGGCGGCTACAAACGCGTCGACGATCGCGACACTATCGTCATGGGGGTGGTGGTGCCGATTCCCGTTCTCGACACCAACGCCGGCAACATCGAACGCGCCCTAGCCGAAGAACGCGCCGCCGCCGCCGACATCGAGGCGTTGCGCCGTCAGCTCGCCGCCGAGGCGATGGCGTTGATCGCCGGCGCGCGGGGCCTGACCGAGCGGGCGCGCCGAATCGATGCCGATCTCGTCGAGCCGGCTCACGTCGCACGGCAGGCAGCCCGCTCCACCTTTCGCGAGCTCGGCAGCAACGTCCTGGCTCTCGTCGACGCGGAACGTGTCCATACCGAGGCGCATCGCGATGCGCTCGATGTGACCCTCGAAGCCATCGCCCGGGCCTTCGAAGTGCAAGTTGACCTGCCCGCCGAGCTGGCGCCATGACCTCTCCACGGCCCGTCGGTAAGCTGATCGTGTTCGGCGGCCTCGTCGCCGTCGCGGCCACCACCGCCATTATCGGATGGCGATCACGGCCGGCCCCTCCCGCGCCGGTGGCGGCGGTCCACGAGGCAGCCGACACGGTGCGGCTGGATGCCGCGCAACGCACGGCCGCCGGGATCGTCGTGGAGCCGGCCCGCGCGGAGCAACGCACCGAGCAACTCGAGGCCCCGGGCACTCTGGCGGTCGACGGAGCGCTCACCGCCCGCATCGGCGCCATCGTCGAAGCCAAGGTCCTCGCCGTCTTCGTGCAGGTGGGCGACCGCGTGCACCCCGGACAGGTTCTTGCCGAGCTCCACAGCCACATAATTCACGAGTCGTGGGCGGCGTACCGCAAGGCCCTTGCCGAACGGAAACGTGCGACCGCCGAACTCACATACGCCGTCGAAGCGGACGAGCGCGCCCGCCGCCTCTTTGCCGACAAGGCCGTTTCGTTGCAGGAGGTTCAGCGAACCCAGGTCGACCGCGACCTCGCCGTCCAGGCGCTCGATATGGCGAACACCGAAGTTCGCCGCTCCGCGGAGGTGATGGAGCATCTCGGCATCACTTCCGGGGACGACCCGCGCGGCGAAGGGGGCGAGCAGATCCCCGTGCGCTCGCCGATCGGCGGGGCCGTCCTCGAACGCCTCGTCACCGAGGGCACGGCGGTCACCGCGGGCGCGCCGCTTTTCGTGGTCAGCGATCTGTTGCGGCTGTGGGCACTCGCCGAGGTCAACGAGACGGCTCTGCCGCTGCTGCGCGTGGGCTCGCCGGTAACCCTGCGCGTCGCCGCGTATCCGGCCGAGACTTTTTCGGGCACCATCGTCTTTGTCGGCGATACGCTCGACCCGATCACCCGCCGCGTGACGGTACGGTGCAGCGTCCCCAACCCCGACGGCCGGCTGAAGCCCAACATGTTTGCCACCATCACCTTCGAGACGCGCGCGCCGCGTCAGGTCGTAACCGTACCCACGGATGCGGTGCAGGACCTCGACGGCACGCAGGTGGTGTTCGTGACTACCGACGGGGAGACCTTCACGAGTCGACCGATCGCCACCGGCACGGAGGCGGGCGGGCGTGTCGAAGTCGCCGCCGGATTGGCCGCCGGCGAACGCCTCGCGGTCGCGGGCAGTTTCTTGCTCAAGTCGGAGTTGCTGAAGAGCGCGGCGGCCGAGGAGTGAGCCGATGTCGCCGCTCGACAGGTTCGTGGCCCTCGCCCTGCGCGAGCGGTTTCTGGTGCTCATCGGGGTTGCCGCCCTTGTCGTCGTCGGCGTCACCGCCTACGAAACGATCCCCGTCGAGGCGTTTCCGGACCTGACCAGCAACCAGGTCGTTATCGTTGCGGAAGCCCCCGGCCTGGCGGTGCCGGAAGTCGAACATCGCATTGCCTATCCGATCGAGACGGCGGTGATGGGCGTCCCGGGCGCCGAACAGGTACGGTCACTGTCGAAGTTCGGGCTGGCCATGGTGACCGTGGTGTTCGACGACGACGTGCCGACGTATTTCGCGCGCCAGCTCGTTACCGAGCGCCTCAACGATGCGCGCGCCCGCCTCCCGGCGGGCGTCGAGCCCACGCTTGGACCTGTCGCCACCGCCTTCGGCGAGATCTACCATTACCTGATCGAGGGCGACGACAACGACCTGATGACGCGCAAGACGCTGCACGATTGGGAAGTCCGCCAGCGCCTGCGCTCGGTGAAGGGCGTGGGCGAAGTGAATTCGTGGGGTGGGCAGACACGGCAGTTTCAGGTTGTCGTCGATCCCCGTAAACTGGAGAAATACGGGCTGGCGCTGCGCCAGGTGCTGCGCGCCCTCGCCGATAACAACACCGCGTTCGGCGGGGGCTTCATCGAACATCGCTCGGAGCGCTATACGGTCCGCGGCCTCGGTCTGGCAGCCGGCGTGGACGATCTGAAGCGCATCGTGTTGGCGAGCAAGGACGGTGTGCCGGTCTTCGTCGGCGACGTTGCCGACGTGATCGTCGCCCCCATGCCGCGCAACGGGGCGGTGACACGGGACGGCAAGGGCGAAACCGTTTCCGGCATGGTGATCTTGCTGAAGGGGGAGAACGCGAAGAGCGTCGCGGAGCGCGTCAAGGCGCGGGTCGACGAGATCGAGCGATCGTTCCCCGCCGGGGTGAAGCTGCAACCGTTCTACGATCAAACCGAAGTGATCGATCGCACGACGCGGACGTTGCGTACGAACCTGATCGAGGGTTCGCTGCTGGTGGTCGCCGTGCTGTTCGTGTTCCTGCGCGATGTCCGCGCCGCCTTGCTCGTGGCGCTGGTCATCCCCCTGTCGCTGCTGGCGGCCTTCCTCGGCATGCGGGGTTTCGGGATATCGGCCAACCTGATGTCCCTCGGCGCCATCGACTTCGGGCTCATCGTCGACGGTGCGGTGGTGATGATGGAGAACTTCATCCGCCGCCGGGAAGACCTGCCTGCGCTGCCGGCAACGGCAACCGAGCGCCGCGCCTTCTTCACGTCGGCAGCTACGGAAGTGGCGCGCCCGGTGCTCTTCGGGGTGCTGATCATCATTGCGGTGTATCTACCCATCTTCACGCTCCAGGGTCTCGAGGGGAAGATGTTCCGGCCGATGGCGATCACCGTCTGCTCGGCCATCTTCGGGTCGCTGGTCCTGTCGCTCACGGCGATCCCGGTGCTCGCCTCGTTGGTGTTGCGGCTCGACACCGCCAAGCATCGCGAGGACTGGTTCGAACGCCTGCGCGTCCTGTACGTCCACCATCTCGCTGCGCAGATGGACCGCCGCCTCCGTACGATCGGCGTGGCGACGTTAGCGGTGGTGGTGGCACTGGGTTCGATTCCATTGCTGGGCACGGAGTTCATGCCCAAGCTCGACGAAGGCTCCATTCTGATCGAAACCCGCAAGCTGCCGTCGGTGGCACTCGAGGACTCCGCCGCCATCTCGACTCGCATCGAACAGCAATTGCTCGAGTTTTCCGAGGTGCGCCGGATTGTGACCAAGATCGGGCGGCCCGACCTGGCCACCGAAGCCATGGGCATCTACCAGGGGGACGTCTACGTCCTGTTGCACCCGCACGAGGAGTGGACCACGGGGCGCAGCAAGGAGGAACTCATCGATGCGATGGCGGCGAAGCTCTCGGGGATGCCCGGGGTGACCTTCAATTTTACGCAACCGATGGCGATGCGACTCGACGAAGTCGTATCCGGGGTCAAGGCCGACGTGGCGGTGAAGGTATTCGGTCCGGACGCGGCCGTACTGGAGCGTCTGGGCACGAAGATCTCCGAGGTGCTGGCCAGGGTTCGCGGCGCAGCCGACCTGCAAATCGAAGTCCTTTCCGGCGCCGCGCAGATGCAGATCGACATCGACCGCGACCAGATGGCCCGCTACGGACTCAACGTCGCCGACGTGCGCGAAGTGGTGGAAACGGCAGTCGGCGGTACGGTGGCCACCGAGATACTCGACGGGGTGCGGCGGTTCGGCGTCGCGGTGCGGTTTCCCGACGACCTGCGCAAGGACACGGCGGCGGTCGCCGGCATCCTGCTCACCGCTCCGGGGGGCGAACGGGTGCCGCTCGGGCAGGTGGCGCGCGTGCACACGGTGCGCGGCCCCGAGGTCATAAATCGAGAGGACGGCGAGCGGCGCCTGGTGGTGCAAACGAACGTCCGTGGCCGTGACATCGGTAGCTTCGTAGCCGAGGCGGAAGACCGGATCGCCGCCGCGGTGCAGTTGCCGATGGGCTACTACATGCGCTGGGGCGGACAGTTCGAAAACCAGCAACGGGCGACGCGGCGGCTGGCGGTGGTGGTGCCGCTGTCGGTGGCGATCATCTTCATTCTGCTGTACGTGACCTTCGACCGGGTGCGGCAGGCGGCGCTGGTCATCCTCAACGTTCCGTTCGCGCTCATTGGCGGAGTCGCCGCCCTGTGGCTGCGCGGCATCAACCTGAACCTATCGGCATCGGTCGGTTTCATCGCGCTGTTCGGTGTTGCCGTGCTCAACGGCGTGGTGCTCATCGTCGCGATCAATCAGTTGCGCAGCGACGGCATGACGCTGCGGGCAGCGATCGTGACGGGTGCCGGAAGGCGACTGAAGCCGGTGCTGATGACGGCACTCGTGGCGTCACTGGGGTTCGTGCCGATGGCGATATCGACCGGCGCCGGAGCGGAGATTCAGCGGCCCCTCGCCTCGGTGGTGATCGGCGGCATCGTGACGTCGACGCTGCTCACCCTGGTCGTGTTGCCGACCCTCTACGAAATGATCGAAAGCCGGGTAGAGCGTCGCCGCGCCGCCCGTGAGCGCATCGCAATTCCCTGAGCAGGCCCCCACGCCCCCAAGCCCTCAGGCCCCCGCGGCCCCCGCGGCCCCCAAATGCACATTCGCCAGTTCGACGAGGATTTCGCCGTGGCAGCGGCGCGGCGGGCAATTGCAGCCGAGGACCTTGCCGCGCAGGTGCTGTACGTCGCGCAGCAGTAGCGGCTGACGGATCAGCCAGTGCCGATAGCGGGCAATAACGGCTTCGCGCGAACCGTCCCGATCGAAATGGAACGGGCTTGCCCATCGCGAGGGCCTGCCAATGAAGACGTCGAACGGCACCGTGCGGCAGTTGACGAGCTGGGTTCTAACGGGGTTGCCGGGGGCCGACGTTCGCGTCGCCACCTCGCGCCACGCTTCGCGGAAAGCGGCTTCGTACGGCCCGTCGCCGCCGTTCCACGCAATCGGCAATCGGTTCTTGGTCAGCGCCGAGGCGGCCGCGCGTGGGGAAAATCGGTAGCCCGGGAAGTAAGCGAGCGGCGGGTCCAGCGGGCTTAGCCCGCGGGTCACATATTCGGTGTAGCTCGGGTCGACGATTCGCCCGTCGACCTCGCACCAGCCGTGCTCGATAACGTAGGGATCGCGTGGGTGCACGATCACCCACCCTTCGACGTAGCGCGCCGCGGGGCCGAGGTGGTGTACCGCCGTGGCGGCGTTGCGCCAGCAGCGGCGTGCCCGCGCGCGAACCCGCCGCGCCACTGTGGACGCAGTCTCGGTGTCGACGATGTGTGCCCCAGTGTTCATCGGGCTTGCATGCCCATCCTCGGCAAATGGCATCGCAAAGGCCAAGTGTATATTGGCATTGGTTTTATCGGGAGGACCACGGTATTGGAAGCAAGAAAATCGAGGGCCGGTTGCGGGGGCTTTCGGCAGCCGGCTCGCCGAAGCATGAGGAGTCCACGGTGAGCGAACGTCGCATTGTGCTCTCGACGCGGGAAATCCCGGAAGCCTGGTACAACCTGGTTGCCGACCTGCCGCGACCGGTGCCCCCGCATCGACACCCCGCTACCGGAGCGCCGGTGACGGCTGCCGACATGGCGGCCATTTTTCCGCCGGCATTGATCGAGCAGGAGGTAGCCACGGAAAGGTGGATACCCGTCCCCGAGCCGGTGCGCGAGCAGTTGGCCCTGTGGCGGCCGACCCCGCTCGTTCGCGCCGTCAATCTCGAGAAGCATCTCGGTACCCGGGCACGCATCTACTACAAGAACGAGTCGGTCAGCCCGGCCGGTTCGCACAAGCCGAACACGGCGGTCGCGCAGGCGTACTACAACAAGATCGCCGGCATGGCGCGTCTCAGCACCGAGACGGGCGCCGGTCAGTGGGGCTCCAGTCTCGCCTTCGCCTGCGGTCTGTTCGGCCTCGAGTGTAAGGTCTACATGGTGCGCGTCAGCTACGAACAGAAACCGTACCGGCGGTCGCTGATGCGCCTCTGGGGTGCCGAGGTGGTGCCGTCGCCGTCGCCCGACACCGAGGCCGGGCGGGCCGTCCTTGCCCGAGACCCCGAGTGCTCCGGCTCGCTCGGCATCGCCATCAGTGAGGCGGTGGAAGATGCCGCCAAGCGCCCCGACACCAACTACACCCTCGGTAGTGTCCTCAACCACGTCTGCCTGCACCAGACGGTCATCGGTCTGGAAACCGAGAAGCAGTTGGCCCTCGCCGGCGAAACGCCCGACATGATCATCGGCTGCGCGGGCGGCGGTTCGAATCTCGCCGGCATTGCGTTCCCGTTCGTGTCGCGCACGCTCGCCGGCAAGGGGCCGCGCCTGATTGCCGTCGAACCGGCGGCGTGTCCGAGTCTCACCCGCGGCAAGTACGCCTACGACTTCGGCGATTCGGTGGGCCTGGCGCCGATGGCGTACATGTACACGCTGGGCCACGGGTTCATGCCGTCGGGGATCCATGCCGGCGGCCTGCGCTACCACGGCATGGCGCCCATGGTTTCGCTGCTGCGCCACATGGGCGTCCTCGAAGCGGCGAGTTACCGCCAGAGCGAAGTGTTCGAGGCGGCGGTGACGTTTGCGCGCACGGAGGGGCTGTGCCCGGCACCGGAAACCGCTCACGCCATCCGGGCGGCGATCGACGAGGCGCTGCGAGCCAGGGCGGCGGGCACTTCGCCGTGCATCGTCTTCAACCTTTCCGGCCACGGCCACTTCGACCTCGTCGGCTACGAGAAGTATCTGTCGGGCGAACTCGAAGACGTCGAGCTTACCCAGGAGTCGATCGACTCGACGCTTGCCGCACTGCCCACCGTGCCGCAGGCGGCGGCATGACCGCCCCGCAGCTTTTCTTTTCCCTCGAACCCTCCTCCGGCCCGGCATCGTCGTCCATATGAAGGCCTCGTCCCCAACCGCGACAAACGTTCCCAGGGGTGCCGAACAACAGCGTCTCGATGAAACCGCGCAACGTACGCGCCACTGGAACCGCTGGGGGCCGTTCCTCAGCGAACGGCAGTGGGGCACGGTACGAGAGGACTACAGCGCCGGCGGCGACGCATGGAACTATTTCACCCACGATCAGGCGCGCTCTCGCGCCTATCGCTGGGGCGAGGACGGCATTGCCGGCATCTGCGACCGCCACGCCCTGATTTGCTTCGCCCTCGCGCTGTGGAACGGGCACGATGCGATCCTGAAAGAGCGCCTGTTCGGGCTGGCCGGACCCGAAGGCAATCACGGGGAAGACGTCAAGGAATACTACTTCTATCTCGACTCGACGCCGACTCACTCGTACATGCGGTACCTCTACAAGTACCCGCAGGCGGCGTTTCCGTATGCCCGCCTCGTCGACGAAAACCGCCGCCGCAACCGCGATGAGCCGGAGTTCGAGCTGATCGATACCGGCGTATTCGACGGCGATCGTTACTTCGATGTCGAGATCGAATACGCCAAGGCAGCGCCGGAAGATATCCTCGTTCGCATACACGTCGCCAACCGCGGGCCCGAGACGGCGGAAATCCACGTCCTGCCGACGCTATGGTTCCGCAATACCTGGTCGTGGGGCGTCGGCGAGCGCCGCCCTCACGCGACTCGCGACGATCCCGTAGCCGGTGCCGCTACCATCGCGGTGCAGCACGGGTACTACGGCTCACGCTGGCTCTATGCCGCCGGTGCGCCGCCGCTCCTCTTCACCAACAACGAAACCAATACGCGCCGCCTGTTCGGCGCCACGGACGGTCCGACCTACGCCAGGGACGGTATAGACGACTTCGTGGTCAACGGCGTGGCCGCCGCCGTCAACCCTCGGCAAACCGGCACCAGGGCCGCCGCGCACTATCGACTGGCGATCGCCGCCGGACAAACGGTTACGCTGCGGCTTCGTCTGACCGACACGGCGATCGCGCCCGGCGGCGACCCCTTCGCTTCCGCCTTCGACGCCACGGTGGCGCAGCGCCGGCAGGAAGCCGACGAGTTCTATGCCGGCGTTATCCCCGCGGACCTCGACGCCGCCGGTCGTGCGGTCATGCGTCAGGCGTTAGCGGGATTGTTGTGGAGCAAGCAGTTCTACCACTACGACGTGAAGCGGTGGCTGCGGGGCGATGTGGGTATGCCGGAGCCACCGGCACCGCGCCTCCGCGGCCGTAATTGCGAGTGGGAACACCTCTTCAACGGCGACGTCATCTCCATGCCCGACAAGTGGGAGTACCCGTGGTACGCGGCGTGGGACCTCGCCTTCCACTGCGTGGCTCTGGCGCTCGTCGATCCCGCCTTCGCCAAGCAACAGCTCATTCTCATGCTGCGCGAGTGGTTCATGCACCCGAACGGGCAGATTCCAGCGTACGAGTGGGCGTTCGGCGACGTCAACCCGCCCGTGCACGCGTGGGCGGCGTGGCGCGTTTACAAGATCGAGGGCCGGCGGCGAGGCCGCTGCGACCGGAACTTCCTGGAACGTGTGTTCCACAAGCTCCTGCTCAACTTCACGTGGTGGGTGAACCGCAAGGACGCCTCCGGACGCAACATCTTCGACGGCGGGTTTCTCGGGCTCGACAATATCGGCGTGTTCGACCGCCGCTCCGACCACCTTCCCAGCGGTGCGCGGCTCGCGCAGTCCGACGCCACAAGCTGGATGGGTATGTATTGCCTGAACATGATGGCCATCGCGCTCGAGTTGGCGCGCGAGGACAAAGCTTACGAGGACGTGGCCAGCAAGTTCTTCGAGCACTTCGTCTACATCTGCCGCGCCATGAACGACTTCGGGCGCGACGGCATAGATCTGTGGGACGGGCGTGACGGTTTCTACTACGACGTGCTCTACATGCCCGGTCGCGCCGCCACGCCGATGCGGGTCCGCTCGATGGTGGGGCTGATCCCGCTGTTTGCGGTCGAGACCCTCGAACCGGGAGATGTCGATAGTTGTCCGGGGTTCAAGCGGCGCCTGCAGTGGTTCATCGAGAACCGGCCGGAACTGGCGGACTTCATCGAGATCGTTTCGACGGAGGCCGGCCCACGCCGCTTTCTGTCGCTGGTCAATCGGGCGCGCCTGCGGCGGGTGCTGCGCTACATGCTCGATCCCAACGAGTTCCTGTCGCCGCACGGCATTCGCTCCCTGTCGCGCGTCCATCGCGACCATCCGTACGCGATCGAGATCGGCAACGAGCGGTACGAGGTCCATTACGAGCCGGCGGAATCGCGCACCAACATCTTCGGCGGCAATTCGAACTGGCGCGGACCGATCTGGTTTCCGGTCAACTTTCTGCTCATTGAGTCGCTGCAGAAGTTCGATCATTTTCTCGGCGATGAATTCCGGGTCGAGCACCCCGTAGGCTCGGGCAAGGAACTGACTCTGTGGGAGGTTGCCACTGACCTCTCGCGGCGGTTGACCCGTATCTTCCTGCCCGGAGAGGGCGGCCGGCGGCCGGTATTCGGTGGCACGGAAAGGTTCCAGACCGACCCTCACTGGCGCGATCTGATTCCGTTCTACGAGTACTTCGACGGAGATACCGGCGCGGGACTCGGTGCCAGCCATCAGACCGGCTGGACCGCGCTGGTGGCCAAGCTGTTGCAGCAAAGCGGAATGGAACGGCCGGCAGTCGCCGGCGGACATCAACGGCAACGCACATAGCCCGGGAACGCGGGCGTCCAGCCCGCTCGCCGGTGAATTCAAGCGCCTGGCAAGGAGCGGGCGGGACGCCCGCGTTCCCAGGAAGGCGTATCACGGCTCCGCTGGCGACTTCGGCCCTGGTCGTGTCCCTCTTCACACCGCTCGCGATTTCGATCATGGTGGACGCCGCCAATACAGGAGCTGACGATGCAGGGTCTGGACGGGAAGATCGCGTTCGTCACCGGTGCCGCTCGCGGCATCGGGCGGGCGATCGCTAACCGGCTCGCCGCCGAAGGGGCGACGGTGGTCGCGGCCGACATCGATGCCTCCGGTGCGCAGAAGACCGCCGCCGAGATCGGCGGCGCCGCGTTGGGACTGACTCTCGACGTCACCGACTCGGGGTCGATTCGTAGCGCCGTGGCGAACGCCGAGCAGCGGCTGCAACGTATCGATGTCCTTGTGAACAACGCCGGCTGGGACAAGGTCGAGCCTTTCGTGCAGTCGACGGAAGACACCTGGGACCGGGTGCTTGCCATCAACCTGCGGGGCCCGATCGCGTGTACCCGCGCCGTGCTCGACGGTATGATTGCGCGCCGGGCCGGCCGCATCGTTAGCATAAGCTCGGACGCCGCCCGCGTCGGCTCCACCGGAGAGGCCGTGTACGCTGCCGCCAAGGCCGGCATCATAGGCTTCTCGAAAACGCTGGCGCGCGAGCTGGCGCGCTACGGCATCAACGTAAATGTCGTCTGCCCCGGTCCGACCGATACCCCACTGCTGCAGGGCATCTCGGCCGAGAATCCGAAGATCGCCGAGGCCCTCAAGCGCGCCATCCCCTTCGGCCGCCTCGCCGACCCCGCCGAAATCGCCGCCGCGGTGGCCTTCTTCGCGTCCGACGACGCGGCGTTCGTCACCGGTCAGACACTGTCGGTCAGTGGGGGGTTGACGATGGTTTGAGAGATCGAGGGCGTGAGGACGCGGGGGCTTGGGGGCGTGAGGGGGTTATTGAATGGAGGAAGGCGATGACGTTCGATCCGGCAGCGTTTCTTTCGGAGGCGGTCGATCCGGAGACGGCCGCGTTCAATGACACCGTCGAGCAATTGATTGCGACGCAGCCGCCGATCACGGAGTTCGCGCCGCAGGCGATTCGCGACGCGCGCGAGTCGGGGGCGTCGCTGTACGGTCCCGTGGTGCGTGTGGACTCGGCGACCGAGCGCCGGATTCCCGGTCCGGCCGGTCCGATAACGCTTCGCCAGTTCATCCCCGACACCGTAAAGGGCGTCTGCCTGCACATTCACGGTGGCGGGTTCATGCTCGGCGCCGCGCATCATCACGACGTGCCGCTGTCGGGGTTGGCCGCGCACGCCGAGGTGGCCGTTGTAAGTGTCGAGTACCGGCTCGCTCCCGAGAACCCGTATCCTGCCGGCACCGACGATTGCGAGGCGGCGGCGGTATGGCTGGCGGCGCACGCGCGGCGCGAATTCGGCACCGACCGCCTCCTCATCGGCGGCGAATCCGCCGGCGCCAATCTGGCCGCCGCAACCCTCCTGCGAATGCGCGACCGCCACCGGTTCACCGGCTTCGCCGGCGCCATGCTCACGTTCGGCGTGTTCGATCTCGCCATGACGCCGAGCGCGCGCCGCTGGGGCACGCGCAACCTGGTCATCAACACCCCGATCATGCAGTGGTTCTCCGACCACTACGTTCCGGCCGCCCGCCGCCGGGATCCGGACGTATCGCCGCTGTACGCCGATCTCGCCAACCTGCCGCCCGCGATCTTTACGATCGGAACGCTCGACCCGTTGCTTGACGACAGCCTGTTCATGCACGCCCGCTGGCTCGCCGCGGGCAACCGCGCCGAGTTGCTGGTGTTCCCCGGCGGCATCCACGGCTTCATCGCCTTCCCGATTGCGATTGCCCGTCAGGCGAACGAGGCGATCGTAAGGTTCCTGCGCCAGGCCCTCACCCCCCCTTGAGGCGCATCGCTTCCACGAACGCGTCTTCGAAGCGGGGATCGGCGGCGAGTTCGAGGTGGCGGACATCGGCGGCGATGCGGTCGAGTAGCTGCTGCCGCCGTGACGGCGCCAGCAGCAGCATGCGGGCGCCGCGCAGGGCGGCGTTGCCGGCGGCGACCGGTGCGGTCGCCCACGCGGGAAGCAGACCGATGCGGCGCGCACTTTCGGCGCGAACGTAGTTGCCGAAGGCCCCTGCGAGAAACACCCTGTCGGTGCGTAACACCCGATCGCCCAACAGCAGTTGCAATCCCGCAGCCACGGCGCCCTTGGCGAGTTGCAGCTCCCGGACATCGGTCTGCGAAAGCGCCACGTCCGAGGCCAGCGGGATGGACCCACGGCCGCCGGCGAGACGGCCACTACCGTCGATCCATCCGAGCGCAAGCGCGCCAGTGACGGCATCGACGACGCCGCTGCCGCACAGGCCGCGCGCCTGCTCGCCGCCGATGACGTGACACACGAGGCGGCCGTCGTGAACGTCGACCCGATCGATTGCGCCGTGCCCCGCCCGCATGCCCCGGCCGATGCGCCCGCCCTCGAAAGCCGGACCCGCCGCGGTCGAGACGCAGACGATACCGTGTCGGTCGCCGACGGCGATTTCGCCGTTGGTTCCAAGATCGAGCAGGGCGGTCGGTTCGCTTGCGTCGAGCATTCCGGTGGCCACGATTCCGGCCAGCAGGTCGCTGCCGACGAAGCCGCCGATACACGGCAAGAACGCTGCCGGCGCGCCCAGCACGGCCGGCGGCAGTGCGCGGAGGCCCAGCGTCGGGGAACGAAACGGCACGAACGACAGCGGCGTCACGTCCAGATCGCAGCACAGGTGATGCATGGCAGTGTTGCCGACCAGCACGATCTCCTCCAGCGGCCCCATGCCGCTCAGCATGGCGCGCAGCTGCGAGCGGATGATCTCTCCGAGGCGTCCGGGCTCGCGCCGGGCGTGCTCGATTCGGCTCATGAGATCGGCCCCGTAGCGTGCCTGCTCGTTGAGCGCCGTTTCCACGGCGGTAACTTCGCCCGAGGCAAGATCGACGCGTTGTGCCACCAGCGTCGTGGTGCCGACGTCAATTGCCGCGCCGGCGCCCGGTCGCGGCTCGAACGGCACGGCGGTCTCGTCGGTCAGGATCTCGCGCGACCATTGCGCGACCTCCAGTTCGATCGGACCACCGGCGACTCCACGGCAGGCCAGTCGCCAGCCATCGGCGATTTCCTGCTCGGTGAGCGCTTCGCTCATCCCGGGCGTGACCGGCACCTCCCCGGCCACCACTCGGATGGCGCAACCGCCGCAGAGCGAGGTGCCACCGCACGGGAACTCGACCCCCGCATCGAACAGGAAATCCTCGATCGCGCCGTCCCGCGCCGGATCGTAGCGCAAGCGCCGGTGGGTCATGAGTCGGGAATCCCCTCCGGTAGGGGCAGGCCTCGTGCCTGCCCGGGGACGCGCAGGCCCTGTGCCTGCCCCCCGCACCGGCGGAACGTAGCAACCGTGACGCTTGCCCGAACCGCGTCCGCCGGCAGAGGGGCACTGGTCGACCGGGTCTTCACGACGGAATCCGTTCCGCGCGGATCACGCCGTCGTCGTAGCTGGCCACGATCCGATAGCCCGGCTCGACGACGAGGAAATCCGCGGGGTCCCAGTCGCCGGCGACCAGGGCGCGAAACAGGCGCAGGTCGCCGGGGATCTTCGCGAATGCCCACCCGCTTTCGGCCGCCTCCGCACGCGCCGACTGCGCGCAGGTTTCATCCGGTTCGAGTCCGGTCTCGATGAACGTCAACTGCCGGTAGACCCGGCGGACGCGGGCGATCTCGTCGTAGAGGTAGCGGCCGTTGTCTTCGCCGTAGCGCGCGATCAGGTCGTCGAGGGTGATGCCGGCTTCGCCGTCGACGCCGAGTTGTTCCATGCCGCGGCCGCGTTCCACCCAGCCCGTCGAGCGGTAGAAGACGCCGGAATTCTCGGCGAAGTGACGCGCATAGCGCTGGCGACTGCCCATGAGCAGGGCGATGCAGTCGTGAGCCCGCGGTGCCACCAGCGGCACGCCGCGCGCTTTTAGGCCGTGCAGGCCGTTGCCACAGAGGGCGTAACCGAGCAGCACCGCGTCGTGGCGCGACGGCTCGGCGCGGTCGACGGCGGCTTGCAGAGTTTGCAGCATGCGCACGCAGCCGGAGTCGTGCAGCCCCTTCGGCTGAAAGTCGACGTCGACGATATGCGGCGAGTGCGCCACGGCGTCGGCGAGTTCGCGCAGCAGGACCTCACAGGCGACCAACAGGTAGCGCATCGGTCATCCCGTATAGCTTGCCAGCACCAGCCGCCGAAACCGCTGCCGTTCCTTTTCCGGGCCGCCCCGGAGGAGTTCGCGCCAGCGCGGGTCGGCCGCACACTGGGCTGCATCCCAGCGCTTTTCGCTCAGCAGATAGTATCCCGGCGCCGGCGCGATGCAGGGAGCCGAAGGGTCCGGCGCCTGCCGCACGGCGACCGAGCGTCGGACGTGAAACAGGAACGAGTTGGTGAACTGCTGGTTGACGTCGAGGAAGGACAGCGTGGTGCCGGCCGGCACCACGCTGTTAACCTGGGCGGCGAACGGCCGGAAAGACACGGCCTCGCCGCGCATGATTTGGTCGGCCGAAACGCCGATGCCTAGCACGAGGGTGGCGAGTCCGACGAGGGCGCACGCGGCCAGTTCGCGGCGGCCTGCCAGCCACCAGCGGATCGTGAGGTCGATGGCGATGCCGCTGCCGACAACGAGCGCCATGACCGGCAACAGGTGATCCCGCAGGTGCACGCGCCACCAGTACAGGTAGCTGCCCTGGTGATGCATGCCCCAGCCGCCGGCACCCAACCACAGCGCGAGAACGCCGGCGAGGGCGACCGCCGTCAGTCCGCCGATTACCGCGTCGGCAGCGGCGGGCATCGCCCGCGCGAGGACCGACCCGCGGCCCCGCGCAAAGGCCGGCACCAGCCACGCCGCCACGAGGATGGCGAGCGCCGGCCGCAGCGGCAGCAGGTACGCCCGGCGCTTGCCGACGGACAGCGTGAACAGTGCGAGCATCCCGAGGAACCAGAGCCCGACGAAGCGCAGGTCGGCAGACGGGCTGGTACACTGTTGGACAGTCGGGTCGTTCGCTCGGCGGTCGGGTCGCCAGCCGCCGGCCACCACCCACGGCAGCAGCAGCGTCCATGGCAGTCCGAGCGTGACGAGCGGTTCGACGTAATACCAGGGCGGTGAGCGGTCGAGGCCCCCGGTGAGGCGGCGGACATTCTCTTCGAGGAGATGGAGAGCGAGGAACTCGCGTCCGCCGACCACGGTGGCGGCGGCGTACCACACTGCGGGAAGCCCGGCGGCCAGTGCCGGAACGGCGGGTGTGAGGAAGGTTCTCCAGCCGCGACCGGGACGGAGGACGATCACCCCGAGGCTCAGGACGAGGGCGACGAGTGCGAGGCCGAGGGGTCCCTTGGCGAGCACGGCCAGGCCGGTGCACAGGGCGGCGACGAGAGCGGAGCGGTGGCCGGCGTTGCCGGCACAGACGAGCCAGCCGAGCATGATGGCGACGACGGCGCAGGCGGCGAACACCATGTCGACCCGCGGGTCGCGAGCGCCGATGGCGAACTGGGGTGTGGTGACGAGGACGAGGCCGGCCCAGAGGGCGACCTGTGGGCCCGCGATGCTGCTTGCGAAGAGATAGGTCGCGACGACGGTGGCAACGGCGGCGAGCAGCGCCGGGAGGCGGACGTCGAGCAGGTCGACGCCGCTTCCGCGGAGCGTGGCGGAGAGGGCCCCGAGCCACGGGTAGAGCAGAGGTTTCTCGGGGAGTTGCACACCGTTGCGGCGAGGGAGAACGAAGCCGTCGCCGTTGGCGACGTGAACGATGAGCTGCGGCTGCACGGCGTCGGCGTCGTCGCGCAGGTCAGCGGAATCCGCGCGATAGCCGAAGACGAAGAGGGCGAGGGTGGTGAGGACGAGCAGATGGAGGACGCGGCCGCAGGCCGGAGACCGGGGGCTGGGCGAAGGGAGAATTGAGGCTGGATGCCGGAGGCTGGCCACTGTCGATCCCGGGAAGGGTTAAACCCTGACGGGGCGGCACCTTACCACCTTAACAAGGACGGAACCCAACCCCGGGCTACCGGTTCCGTCCTCACTTGAACCCCCAATTCGGCTGTGTTAGCCCCAACGCCTGCACGACGCTGCGGTCGGTCGCATAGCTCAGCTGGTTAGAGCGCCTGCCTCACATGCAGGAGGTCCGTGGTTCGAGTCCACGTGCGACCACTTCCATCCTTGACCTACTGTTTCGCGACGTTGGCGGCGTGGCGAGCTCGGGAACCTCAGCTGCGGCGGTACCGACCGAGGCATCCATGATTCTCGTGCGACGGGTGCAAACCCGCCTGTCCGGGGGGCAATATCTGTTTCCCAGTTCACGGCCGTCACCTTTGGCGGGCCGACCACGACGAGGTATTCTCGGCCTGCCGATGGAAGCTGACACGCCCCCTTTGGCCGCCGGCGGGCCGGAAAGGCCAAAGCTGGGTGATCGGCTGCGCTGCGACTCCGCTCGGCTCGCCGGTGGTGCGGGCGGCAGCAATTCGTACCACCCGCGGGTTCGATCGTCGTCGGGGAGATCCCGCACCGCAACCCGCATATCCATGCCGGTCACGAGCGTACGCCCGTAGCGCCGTCGAGGGCAATCGCTGCATTCGCTCCGCGCCAAGGCCTGTGGGGGCGCTGCGCTACTACTTCCGAGAATCCTCGCGGCGCGCAGAGATTTCGCAGGCGGTGGAACGCGACCTCCGGGCGCGTTCGGCGGGGCGGCGGAGTGGTGTCCGCCATGCCCCACACCGCCCCGAGCGCGCCCGGAGGTCGCGCTCCACCACGCTCCGGTTGGGTTGCGCTCCTCACCGATCTCTTGGAACGTCGAAGCTCACCAGCCGGCGCCGGACCGGAACGCTGCCGGCTTCGCCGCGCGGCCCCGAGCATGGTGGGTGTCCAACACCAGCCCCCGAGCATGGTGGGTGTCCAACACCAGCCCCCGCCCTTGGTGCGCAGCTCCTGGCGTGCCGTCCCTACGTTCCGTCCGTCCGCGTCCGCGGCCCGAGATCGGATTGCGAGAACTACGCACCACATGCGGTTGACGCCGACGCGGCCGATTCGAACAAGAAACGGTACAGTTCGGAGGTTCGGTTATTGATGGATGTCGTCGGTTACACTGCCGCCCGGCAACAGCTCGCGAAGCTCATGGAATCGGTGGTCGAAGATCGTCGTCCAGTCATCGTGACCCGACGGAAGGCGCCGGCCGTGATCATGCTCGCGCTGGAAGAGTACGAGGCCATGGCCGAGACGCTCCATCTCCTGCGCAGCCCGAAGAACGCGCGGCGCCTGCAGAGGGCCGTGCGCGATGCGAACCGGCGGCGCTTCGTTCGCAATCCGAGCGGATGATCGAGCGCTGAACCGCCGGTGCTGCGCAAGACTACCGCTGGTTTCGCAAGCGAGATCCGAAGACGGCTCAGCGCATCGATAGGATCATCGCGGACGTGAAGCGCCGCCCCGTTTCGGGACTCGGCAAACCCGAGCCCCTGCGGGGCAACCTCAGCGGCTGGTGGTCGCGGAGGATCACCGGCGAGCATCGCCTGGTCTACCGAGTTGTCGGCAAGGGATCGGGACGAGAGCTGCAGATTGCGCAGCGTCGGTATTATTACTGATATTCGCGCCTCGGATCGGTTCCTCCGGGACGTAGGGGTGCGCCGGCGGCGGTCGGATGCGGCGGTTGTCCGAAACGTCTTCGCCTTACGCGGTGTTCTCGACATCGACGTGTTTGCCGTGACTACAGAGCCGCGGGATTAAGCGGTGCCGGGTTGCCGGGCAGCCGGCGGCCGCTCCCTCGTAGACGTCCAACCGCTCGTGGTCCAACTCCATCGCTGCGTGCCCTCAGTCCGTGTACGAGTACGTGTACCGCTTCGCTGAGTACGTGTACGGAGTGGAAGCCGAACGCCGAAGCTCACCAGTCGGCGCCGGACCGGAACGCTGCCCGCTTGGTCGCTCGGCCCCAAGCATGGTGGGTGTCCAACACCAGTCCGGCCCCAGGCTTCTTGGCCCGCGTGGAGGTGCAGCGCTTTCACGGCCTTCTCTCCCGCCTGTTGCGCGGCGAAGCAGACCCACTCGTGACGTCCCGCACGCCGCGAATCCTCGGCCTGTTCGAGGTCGCGCCGTGGCTGCGTCAGCCAGTCGCCACTGAGGTCCGCCATTGCAGCCGCGTTGTATCACGAGGGCGGTCGCGCCGCGATCGAGAGGACGAGCCGCGGGCGGGCCGCGGCGCCGCTGCGGGCGTAGCGGGCCACCCGGCACCCGGCCGTGCGCGACATCCAGGTCCTCGCGCAAACTCTTGACCGACAACGGCGACCCGACGCGCCCGCCGATCCCCATGCCCCGGCGCATACAGCCGTCTGCGGCGGTTGCACGGCCCCGGACGTCCTATACGGTAGGAGCAGACGATAGGAGGAGACGACCGCATGGCAACACTGGCGGCCCTGGCTGGAAGCGCGCGACGGGATTCGTTCAACAAGAAGGCTCTGAACGTCATGGCGCGCGGCGCCCGCGACGCCGGCGCGCAGGTCACCGTGATCGATCTCGCGGACTTCCCGTTGCCGATCTACGACGGCGACTGCGAAGCCGAACTCGGTATCCCCGAACCAGTGGCGCGCCTGCGCCAGATCTTCGCCGACCACGACGGCATCCTGATCGCCGCGCCCGAGTACAACGGCCTGATCACGCCGCTGCTCAAGAACACCTTCGACTGGCTGTCGCGCCCGTACGGCGAGCGCCAGGCGCAGTCCGGCCTGGCGTGCCTCCGCGGCAAGGTTGCCGGCGTGGTTTCCGCCTCGCCGGGCGCATTCGGCGGCATCCGGGCGTTGCCGATCACGCGCCAGTACCTCGCTAATCTCGGTCTGGCGCTCGTCGCCGAGCAGGCCGTCGTCAGCGCCGCCCACACCGCCTTCGACGGGGACGACCTCCGCGACGAAAAACTGCGCGCCGCGGTCATGACCGTCGGCGCCGCGGTCGCCCGGCTGGCGGAGGCCGTGCGCACGCTGCACCGCTGACCTGCCGGACCCGCTTCATAGCAACGCAGGGGCGCCGGGGGAGGATCTCAATTGAGGTTCCCGGAAAACCTCGCCGGCGGGTCGGCTACGTTCCGATCCGCGGGGTAATCCAGGTTACGGGGCGGGCCGATCGACCTCGCGTGGTGGGCGGGCGCGGAAGAGGTGCGCGACCATCGTGACCGCGGCGAGCACGTTGCCGAACAACACGTCCGGCAACGACAGCGCCTCGCGCGGCAACGCGGAGAACGTCATCGCAAAGGCGAGGAACGCGAACCCCAGAATAACGAACAGCAGAATGACCGCGAGCACGACGTTAATGCGATGCTCGAACAGGTCGAGCAACCGCGCCGCCGCGATGCCGATGATGACGAAGACCGAGGCGTGTACGACCGTGAACAGGGCGCTCACGCCGAGCGACGGCGCCAACGAAGAGGTTTCCCCACCCCCGTAGAACAACACCGTCCCGAGCACCGTCGGCGTGTACAGCATGTGCCCCCGACTGAAGTCGAGGTACAGAAACCAGAGCGCTACCGTCAGCGCGCCGACCAGCCCGCTGGCAGCCCCGTGCAGATAGATGGACGCATCCGCGCGGTCCGCCTGTGTTCGCGTGGATTGCGAAGGTAACGATCCAGGTTGAGCACTCATGGCGCCCTCCTCCCCGGCAGCGGCGGCCGGAACCTGACTGACATCACCCTCAGACGCCTCGGAGTCTAATCCTATTCCCGGCGGAAAGCGATGCGCGAATAAGTCGCCCCCCGGAAGAACGCGAGTTGGCAGTCCCACGGGGATGACCCCGGCCTCCGCTTCTCGGGCACGGACCCGAAGATCGGTGCGACCGTGCTCTCTTACGTTCCGACTCGTTGGGAGGCTCTTCAGCGTGCCGGTAGCGTACCCGGCTCGCCCCGCGAGACGACGACTGCCGCGGCGAGGTCGCCCGTGACGTTGACGGTCGTCCGGCACATATCGAGGAATCGATCGACGCCGAGGATCATGCCGATACCCTCCACTGGCACGCCGATGACCCCGAGAATCATTGCCACCACCGGGATCGAGCCCGCCGGCACGCCGGCAGTGCCGATACCGCCGAGTATGCAAACGAACACCACCATCGCCTGCTGCGCCAGAGTGAGGTGGACCCCGTAGAACTGGGCCAGAAACAACACGGTAACCCCCTCGAACAGTGCCGTGCCGTTCTGATTCGCCGTCGAGCCGATGGTCAGGACGAAACGACTCACGTGCGCCGGCAGCCGCAACTCCTTTTCCGCCACCTCCAGTGCCGTCGGCAATGTCGCGTTGCTCGAGGCGGTCGCAAACGCCGTCACCATCGCCGCCCGCACGCCGCGATAGAAGCGCCGCGGCGACATCCCCCCCAGCCACTGCACCGCCGCGGCGTAGACGACGAATTGCTGCACCAGCAGCGCGACGACAACCACTCCGACGTAGGCCCCGAGTTGCCGCAGGACCTCCCAACCCAGACGCGCGGTAAGCGAGAACAGCAGGCATGCCACTCCGAGCGGCGCCAGCCGGATCACCACTTCCAGCAAGCGCATGACCACGTCGAACAACCCCTCGAGCGCGACTTCGAACCGTCGCGCCGAGTCGGTGCGCGTCACCAGCAAACCGACCCCGAGAAACAACGAAAACGTCATGACCGCGAGCATGTCCCCGTCGGCCATTGCCTTGACGACGTTACTCGGCACGAGTTGCACAATGAATCCCACGCCCGACGCGCCCGCCGCCGTCGCCGCCGGCGGCACTGCCGCCGCCCGTTCGCTCAGCTTTTCCCGCAGCGCCGGCGGCAAGCCGTCGCCCGGCCGCACGAGATTGACCAGGGTGACGCCGATCGCCACCGCGATGGCCGATACCGCCACCGTGTAGGCGAGGGTCTTCAATCCGACGCGGCCCAAATGGCGCATGTCGCCAAGTCCGGCAACGCCGAGTGCGAGCGCGGTGATGATCAACGGAATGACCAGCATGAACAGCAGGCGGAGGAAGATCGCGCCGAGCGGCTCGACGATCGTCGCCAGCACCCAGCCTAGCCCCGGCGAGTCTCCGAGAACCGCGTGCGCCAGCACACCCATGCTGGCGCCGATAATCAGGCCCGCAAACATGCGGGCGGGAAGGCTGTGCCGCATCGCGCCGGGAGTATGGCGGTAGCCGCCCACCCCCGCAACGGGAGAGACCCCGATGGGGTCGGCTCGTCGAGCCGGCCGCCGCGCCACGGCCGCCTCAGCTTCGGGCCGGATCCGCCTTTTCCGGGTCGATCCCGAGATCCTCGATAGCTCGGGAGACGGCCGCGGGGGAGAGGTCGCCGCGGCGACTGAGCGCGTACAGCGCGGCGACTGCGATGCTGGCGGCGTCGACCTCGAAGAAGCGACGCAGCGAAGCGCGCTCGTCGCTGCGACCGAATCCGTCAGTGCCCAGCGCAAACAGTCCCGCGGGAACGAACGGCGCCAACTGGTCGGCCACGATCTTCATCGCGTCGCTGGCGGCGACGATCGGGTAAGGCTCTCGCGCGAGTACCTCGGCCAGATACGACTGTCTCGGCTCCGCGAGCGGGTGCAGCATATTCCACCGTTGCACAGCCAGGGCGTCGCGGCGCAACTCGGTCCAGCTCGTGACGCTCCAGACCTCGGCCGCCACCTGGCGCTCCGCCAGTATGCGTTGTGCCTGCCACGCTTCGCGCAGGATGGCGCCGCTGCCGAAGAGGTGAACGCGCGGCCAGTCTGCGGGGGCACCGGACGGCGCGAGTTTGTAGATGCCGCGCAGGATGCCGTCGCGCGCCCCGTCCGGCATTGGCGGATGAACGTACATCTCGTTGGCGACCGTCAGGTAGTAGAACGCGTCCTCCTGCTCCACGGCCAGCCGCCGGATGCCGTCTTCGACGATGACGGCGATTTCGTGGGCGAACGCCGGGTCGTACGCCCGCACCGTCGGCACCGTACTGGCGAGGACGTGGCTGTGCCCGTCCTGATGCTGCAGGCCCTCGCCGGCGAGCGTCGTGCGGCCGCTCGTGGCGCCGATCAGGAAGCCGCGTCCCCGCGCGTCGGCGTTCTGCCAGATCAGGTCGCCGATGCGCTGGAAGCCGAACATCGAGTAAAAGAAGAAGAACGGGATGGTCTGCACCCCGTGCGTGGCGTGGGCGGTACCGGCCGCGGTGAACGACGCCATGGCACCGGCTTCGGAAATGCCTTCCTCGAGCAACTGCCCGTCGGTCGCCTCGCGATAAAAGGCGACGACGTCGGAGTCGACGGGTTCGTAGCGTTGCCCCTTGGAGGAGTAGATCCCGAACTTGCGAAACAACGCGTCCATGCCGAACGTGCGGGCTTCGTCCGGAACGATCGGTACGATACGCGGGCCGATCTCCGGATCGCTCATCAGTTGGCGGAGTAACCGCACCAGCACCATCGTCGTGGCCACTTCGCGCTCGCCGGAGCCGCCGAGGTACTCGGCGAACAGAGCCCCGGGGGGCGGTGCGATCGCGGTGGCGCGCGGCTGTCGGCGCGGCAGCGGACCGCCGAGAACGCGGCGCCGCTCGCGCAGATAGTCGAGTTCTTCGCTGTCGTCGGGCGGCTTGTAGAAGGGAATCTCGTGCAGGTCGGCGTCGCCGATCGGGATGCCGAGGCGGTCGCGGAAGTGGCGCAACTCCTTCTCGTTCAGCTTCTTTTGCTGGTGCGTAACGTTGCGGCCTTCGCCTGCTTCGCCGAGACCGTACCCCTTGATCGTCTTGGCCAGGATTACCGTGGGAGAACCGCGGTGCTCGCAGGCCGCCTTGTAGGCCGCAAAGACCTTCTCCGGGTCGTGCCCGCCGCGGCGCAGCTTGCGCAACTTGGCGTCGGTCAGGTCGGCGACGATCTCCAGCAGGCGCGGATCGGTGCCGAAGAAGTGCTCGCGAATGTACGCTCCCGATTCGACTGTGTACTTCTGGTACTGGCCGTCGTTCACCTCGTTCATCCGCTGGACGAGGACGCCTTCGGCGTCGCGCGCCAGAAGCGGGTCCCAATCGTCGCCCCAGACGACTTTGATGACGTTCCAGCCGCCGCCGCGGAAGATGGCTTCGAGCTCCTGGATGATCTTGCCGTTGCCGCGCACGGGACCGTCGAGCCGCTGCAGGTTGCAGTTGACGACCCATACCAGGTTGTCGAGTTCCTCCCGACTGGCGAGCGTGAGGGCGCCTAGAGCTTCCGGCTCGTCCATTTCGCCGTCGCCGAGGAAAGCCCAGACCCGACCGGTGGGCCCCGACACCAGTCCGCGCGCTTCGAGATAACGGTTGAAGCGGGCCTGATAGATCGACGAGATCGGCGCCAGACCCATCGAGACGGTGGGGAACTGCCAGAAGTCGGGCATCAACCAGGGGTGCGGGTACGAAGCCAGCCCACCGCCGGGGGCGAGTTCGCGGCGGAAGTTGAGGAGTTGCCGCTCGGTGAGGCGGCCCTCGATAAAGGCGCGCGCATATATGCCGGGGGAGGCGTGGCCCTGGAAGTACACCTGATCTCCGGAGCGGCCCTCCTCCGCGGCGCGGAAGAAGTGGTTGAAGCCGACTTCGAACAGTGTCGCCACCGAGGCGTACGTAGAGATGTGGCCGCCGATACCTGCGGAACGCTTGTTTGCGTGGACCACCATGGCCATGGCGTTCCACCGAATGACGTTCTTGATGCGGCGTTCGATTTCGCGCTCGCCGGGAAACGGTGGCTGGAGCTCCACCGGGATGGTGTTGACGTAGGGTGTGTTGAGGACGGCCGGCAGTGCCAGACCCAGCTCCTGGGCGCGGGCGACGAGGCGACCGACAAGCCGCTGGCCCTGGGTGCGCCCGTCGCTGCTGACGAGTCGATCGAAGGCAGCCACCCACGCATCGAGGCCGGCGGCCTCGGAATCGGCGATATTATGCATGTGACAATTCTACGCTGCGCCGAGAGCGTAGCAACGGAAGCGGCAGCGCCGGCCGATGTTTAGTCCGCGCATCTCCTGCCGTTTCCTTCCTCGGCGCGGGCTACCGCCCGCAACCCAAAGCGAACAACCAGCCCGTTCGCCCGTGCCGAACCTGTCCCTCGATTCGCCGCCTGAGCCCTTCGATACGCCGATTGAGAAGACATCGGCTACTCAGGGCGATCGGGTCATCGAGAAGGCGCTACTTGGGACGAACGGCGGGGCACAGCCGCTCCATGGCCTGAAGATTTCTTCGCGCCGTGCGCGCAAACACGGAATTCGTAAATCAGCCCAGCGAGTGGCCGCCGTCGACGTACAGGGCGGTACCGGTGACGTAGCTCGTGGCATCGGAGGCGAGGAAGATCGCCGCCGCGGCGAGCTCGGCCGGATCCCCGAGGCGGCCGATCGGTAGCTCCGCGACGAAACGCCGGCCGCGTTCGGAGGCGAAGAACTCGGCGTTCATGTCGGTGAGGAAGTAGCCGGGACAGAGGGCGTTCACCTGGACGTTGTGACGGATCCATTCGAGGGCGAGCGTGCGGGTGAACTGCACCAGCGCGGCCTTGCTGGCGGCATAGGCAGCCATGTAGCGGGCGACTCGCGTGGCCATGACCGAGGCGACGTTAATGACCTTGCCGCTGCACCGCTCGATCATGTGCGGACCGACATGTTTGCAGCACAGCATGGGTCCGCGGACGTTGATGTCCATGATCCAGTCCCACCGGCTCGTGTCCATATCGACAACCGCGCCGGTCTCGCCGACACCGGCGTTGTTGACCAGGATGTCGATCTGTCCGCACCGGCCGAGCACCTCGGCGACCATGTCCTGGATGCTGGCCTCGTCGGTAACGTCGGCGCTGACCGCAATCGCCCGCGCTCCGCCGGCGGCAAGCGAGTCGGCGACGGCTTCGAGGTCGGCCCTGGTGCGGCTGACCAGGGCGACGGTCGCACCGGCTTGCGCCAGCGCTTCGGCGATCGTGCGGCCCAATCCCTTACTCGCCCCGGTGATCAGCGCGACGCGCCCGGTCAGATCGTGCCACTTCGGTGTCGTCATGGGGCGAAGATAGTCGACGCCCCTGCCCCCGCTGTCAATCGGAGAGTGGGAAACGAAGGTGACGGGTAGGTCGTGCAACTGCGTGTGGCTAACAAAGCCGCTTGCGCGACGACAAGAGTGCGCATGCCGGAGGGCCGAGGTGGGAGTGTCTGGCGTCGGGCGCCGGATCTGGCGTCCGAGCGACTCGGCTTGGGCTCGCGGGCCCTCTTACTCCGGCATACGCACATGCTCCGGCACGACGTCGAACCACGTCCGGTCGGGCTGGCAGGAGCGCTTCCGTATACGTATGTGCCGCTGCCGCCGGTTGGCGGTGACCTTACGCGGCGGCCACGTCCCGTGGGTCGGCGGCCAGCAAGGCGCCGAGCAGCGGGGCAATCCGATCGAGTTGCTGCCGAACCGCCTGACAGGCCGGACCGGCATCGGCAAGTGCACCCGCGCGGGCCAGGCTTTCCAGCGTCGCGGCCGAGGCGGCGACCTGACTGGCGCCGATTGCGCCCGCGGAGCCCTTGAGCGAATGGGCTTGCAGGCAGAGGTCGCCGGCGTCGTTACGATCGAGGGCGGCCTGCAGGGCGGTCAGGCGTTCCCGATAATCGGTCAGGAACAGGTCGATGATCTCCCGCATGAGATCGGGGTCCTCGTCGAAGCGGGCCTTGATGTCGGCCGCGTCGACTACGGCGGTTTCCGGATACGTGCTGGTAGTGTGCATGGTGCTCCCTCGTGCCCGTTTGTTTCAGGCGGATAGTCTGAGCGGCGCGACGTTACTGATCCGCGCCACGGGTGGTTGCCCGGCGGGCTGATCGCTGGGCAGGACGGCCCCGTAGGTTCGTTCGAGCAGACGCCGCACGCGCGCGAGCAGTTCGGCCCGGGCGAACGGCTTGGCGATATAGTCGTCGGTGCCGGAATGGAAACCACGCGCGCGACTGCCCGCATCGTCGAGCGCGGTCAACATGAGAATGGGCGTGAACGCCGTGCGGACGTTGCGGCGCAGGCGCTCGCAAACGTCGAACCCGTCCATTCCCGGCATCATCACATCGAGCAAGATGAGATCGGGTACGGTTTCCTCGGCGAGCTGCAGGGCCTCGGTGCCATCGGCCGCCGTGGTCACGGTGATCGGAATGCCGCCGTGCTCGAGTGTATGGCTCACCAAACGACGCATGTCCGGTTGGTCGTCCACCACGAGGGCATGGAAGACCCGGGTCGCAGGCGCTTCGGAGATGGCCGCCACCGGCGCCGCGGGAGGAACGGGTGCCGCCGGGCGGGCAGCGATTGCGGCGACGGGGGCAGGTTTCTTGGCGGCGTTTCCGCAGTACGGGCAAACCAGCCACTCGCTCTGGAGTTGCAGTCCGCAGCTTCCGCAGTTGTTGCGTAAGGCCGTCGCGCAGTGCGGACAGACCGCGAAGTTCTCTTCGACCTGGCGGTTGCAGCCCGGGCAGTAGGTGGCTTCCGATTCGATATCGACCACGCGCAGGATCTCTTCGACCGTCGTGACGCCGGCCAGCGCTTTCTCGACGGCATGGTCGGCGAGCGTCTTGAGACCCTCTTCGCGCGCCGTGGCGCGCAGCGACGCTTCCGGTGCCCGGGTCTCGATCAGCGCCGCGACCTTGCGCGTTATCGGCATGACCTCCAGCACGGCGGTGCGGCCCAGGTAACCGGATTTGTGGCACGCCGGGCAGCCCTTGCCGTGCATGAATCGCTGGGTCGTGTCGGTGAGGTGCAATGCCGCCAAAGCCGTCGCTTCGGGTTCGTAGGGCACCGCACACTTCGGGCAGATCTTTCTGACCAGGCGCTGCGCGAGAATCAGGTGCAAGGACGACGCGAGCATGTAGGGTTCGATGCCGAGGTCGAGCAGACGACTGATCGTTGCGGCCGTATCGTTGGTGTGCAGCGTGCTGAGCACGAGGTGACCGGTCTGCGACGCCCGCAGCGCGATCTCGGCGGTTTCGTTGTCGCGGATCTCGCCGACCAGAATGACATCGGGGTCCTGGCGCAGAATCGATCGCAGGGTGCCGGCGAACGTCAGTCCCTGGCGTTCGTTGACCTCAACCTGGTTAACGCCGCGCAACTGGTACTCGATGGGGTTTTCGATGGTGACGATGTTGCGCTTGGGCGAGACGATCTCGGCGAGCATCGCATAGAGGGTCGTGGTCTTGCCGCTTCCGGTGGGGCCGGTCACCAGCACCATGCCTTCGGGACGGCTGATGGCGTGCCTGATCAGCGAGCAGTCGCGCTCGGACAGGTTGAGGCGTTCCAGACCGTCGGGGGCGTTGGTCGGATCGAGAACGCGCATGGTGACCTTTTCGCCGAATTGGGTCGGCAGACTGGAGAGCCGCAGATCGATGAGCGATTCGCGATAGCGGAGATTGATTCGGCCGTCCTGCGGCACGCGCCGCTCCGTGATGTCGAGCTTGGCGAGAACTTTACAACGGGCGACCAGCGGGTCCTGCACCCACTTCGGCAGCCGGAACGCCTCCTGCAAGACGCCGTCGACGCGGTAACGAACGCGGACTTCGGACATGCTGGGCTCGATGTGCACGTCGCTGGCCCCGCCGCGTATGCCTTCGAGTAAGATGACATTGAGGAGTTTGACCACCGGCGGCAGGGCGCTTTCGCGCATGAGTCCCTTGAGGTCGAGGCCCTCATCGGTGATTTCGGCGACTGGAACCTCGCCTTCCTCGGGGATGCCGTCGAGGTAGGTGTTGAGGGAATCGTCCAGATGGTAGGCATGCTGCAGGGCGTCCCGCACGGCGGTCGGCGTTGCGACCTCGACAAAGACGCGGCGGCCGGTGGCGAATTCGATGTTGCGGCGCAGGTCACGATTGAGCGGGTTGGCCATCGCCACGACGATGCCCCCGTCGAAGGCGCGTAGCGGCACCACTCCCTGGCTGGCAAGCTCCTCCTTGACGAGGCTGGTTACCGTCCCGCTGAGGGCCTGAGTCGGCAGGTTGACGAAAGGCATTCGGAGCTGATCGGCAATGGTCCGAGCCACCTCCTCTTCCGACCGGCCCGCCCTGGCGACGACCCACTCGATGGCTGCTTCCTTACCCTCGGCAAGGTCTGCCTGCGCCTCCTGCACCTGATCCGCGGTGAGGGTGCCGGCCTGACCGAGCAGCTTGATGAGTGCGTGCTCCTGATTGGTTTGTGATTGCATGACGCTGTCCACTCCCGTGTCCGTATGCCGCAAGCTGCATGCCATCAGCCACGCAGGTGGCGGTGATAGATGAATGGCAAGCCCGTCCGCCCGCCGTGTCAGCTCTTCGCCGGGAAGTGGTCGAAATGACACGGCGGTGACGACTTCCTTCGTGAATTTGCGCGGTTAGCTGCTGTGGCAGGTGCTGGGGCGAATGCGCGAAAAGAGCCGGGTGGGCGAAAAGGACCAGGCCATGGGCGGTCGACAATCGGCCCCGAGTCGGGCACACCAACGCCGTGCGGGCCCGTACAGGTCGAAATCTCGGTTGCTGGTGTCTCGCGCGTTTGACGCTCGCGCTTCTTGTAGCCGCCGGCTCGACGATTCCGCGAACCGCGCCGGCGGCAGCGCCCTCGGCGCCGGCCTGCGTCGGTGACAGCGAACCTCTCTGTGCCTGGCCGGAAGCCGCGGGTTGGGACGAGTCGCCGAACGAAGCGATCGTCGCGCGGGCGCGCGTGGCATCGCCGGGTGCGTATCCGCGTTACTGGACGGGTCGACAGACCTACTGGACCGTCGTCGGTGTGCCCGAGGACGACAAGGAGGGGCTGTTCAATGACGACGGGATGCTCGAAGTCGACACCGGCGCGTTCTCGATCGAGCCGTTCCTGTTCGCGGACGGCCGGCTGATCACGTGGGCGCAGGCGAACACGGCGCAGCGCCTTGAGGACGGCGAACTGCCCATCCCGACGGTCACGTGGTATGCGGGCGCACTGCGCCTCGCCGTTACCGTGTTTGCCGACGGTGCGCCCGGGGCGTCGTCCATCGTCGCGATCTATCGGGTCGCCAACGCCGGGAGCCGCACCGCCGATGTCGATCTATTCGTCGCCGTGCGGCCGTTTCAGGTTCTGCCGCCTTGGCAGGCGCTTAACATGGTCGGTGGCGCCACTGCCATTCACGAGCTCGCTTGTGCCGGCGGCCGCGTGCTTGTCGACGGGGTGCCGCGTCTGCTGACGCTCACCGCGGCGCACGCGTGCGGTGTGACCGGCGGCGGCGAAGGAACGATCGCCGACTTCCTCGCCGACGGACGGCTGCCGGTGCGGACCCGGGTCATGGATCCGGCCGGCAGCGCTTCCGGCGCCCTCCACTACAAGCTGCGCGTCGCCGCGGGAGCCGTCTCCGAAGTCGCGATCGAGGTGCCGCTGCACGGTCAGGAGGGGTCGCTCGAGGCGCCGCCGCGGGCCGCGGTCCTCACCCGCCTCGCGGCCGCAGTCGGGTTCTGGCGCGCTCTTCTGCACCGGGTCGACATCCGCGTGCCCGCGCCGGCGTTGCCGCTGATAAGGACCCTGCGTAGCAACATCGCCTACATTCTCATCAACGCCGACGGTCCGGCGATTCAGCCGGGCTCGCGGACGTATGCCCGTTCGTGGATTCGCGATGGCGCGATGACGTCGGCGGCACTGCTCGAGATGGGTTTTCCGGGCCCGGTGCGGAACTTCATTCGCTGGTACGCGACTTATCAGCTCGAGGACGGGCGGATCCCCTGTTGCGTGGACCGCCGGGGTGCCGACCCCACTCCCGAATACGACAGCAACGGGGAGTTCATTTACGCGGTAGCGGAGTACTACCGGTACACCCAAGATGCGGCGTTGGTTGACTCGATGTGGCCGGCGGTTGTCCGGGCGGCGGCCTCGATCGATGAGCTGCGCCAACGCCGCCGCAGCGACGCTTACCGGGGCCCGGAGCGCCGAGCGTATTTCGGGCTGATGCCGGAATCGATCAGTCATGAAGGCTACGCGCGGCGCCCGGTGCATTCGTATTGGGACGATTTCTTCGCCCTGCGCGGTCTTGTCGACGCTGCGCGATTGGCGTCCGTCGTCGGCGACGCGGCACGGGCTGCCCAATTCCGGGTGTGGCGCGACGAGTTCCGGGGCGACGTTTACGCGTCGATCGAGCGCACCATGCAGGAGCGCAAGCTCGAATACATACCGGCGTCGGTCGAGCTGGGCGATTTCGACCCGAGCTCGACCGCAATTGCGGTAACTCCGGGAGGTGAGCTCGGGTATCTGCCGGACGCCGCTCTGCGGCGGACGTTTGCGCAGTACGCAGAGATCTTTTCCCGCCGGCGCGTGGCTTCCGATTGGGAGGCGTACACGCCGTACGAACTCCGCAACGTGGGCGTGTTCGTCAGGCTTGGCGAAACCGATCAGGCCTGGGCGCTGTTGGAGAGCGTGCTTGCGGACCGCCGCCCGCCCGGGTGGAACCAATGGCCGGAGATCCTATGGCGCGATCCGACCGCGCCGCAGTTCGTCGGCGACATGCCGCACACGTGGATCGGTTCGACTTACGTGCAGGCCGTCCGCAGTCTGTTTGCCTACGAACGCGAAGCCGATGAAGCGCTGGTGCTCGCAGCCGGCGTGCGGCCGGAGTGGGTCGACGCCCCGGGCGGGACGGGTGTGAGCCAATTGCCCACCTACTACGGTTCCCTCGACTACACGATGCAACGCGAAACGCCGGCGAGGTTACGGGTGCGGGTGGGCGGCAACCTGAAGGTGCCTCCGGGCGGTATTGTCCTGGCGGGACCGAGGCCGGAATTGCCGGTTGCGGTTACGGTCAACGGGCGGCGCACGGAAATCGGGGAGCGAACGGCGATCTCCATTACGGAGCTTCCCGCCGATGTCGTGATCGAGTAGGGGCAGGTGACGACGTTGTCCGTACCGCGATTCATAGCGTTGACACAACGGCGGTCGTGCGGTACCCGGCGTATCCGGTTGCGAGCCGTGCGGGCGTGACCGCACGGCTCGCGGTCTGAGCATGCCATCCAAGTACGTTTGCATCGACGGCATTGCCGTCAATTACGTATACACCGGCCGCACGACGCTGCCCGCGGTGGCGCCGGCATTCGCGACCGGCGAAGTCGTGCTCTTTGTCCACGGCGCGGGCTGGAACGCCCAGATCTGGCGCGACCAACTGGATGCGCTGGCGGCGGCGCACAGTCCGGTGGCGGTGGACCTGCCGGGGCATGGGCGATCGGGTGGGACCGAGAGCCTGGGCAGCGTCGCGGCGTACGCGGCGTGTCTGGCCAACTTCGTGCGGGCGCTGAGCCTGCGGCCATGCGTGGTTGTCGGTCACGACCTCGGCGCTGCCGCGGCGCTGGCCTATGCGGCGGCCGAGCCGGCACGGGTGCGTGGGTTGGTTCTCGTCGGCGCGGGGGCGCGCATGGCGGTGGCTGCGGAAACGATGGACACCTGGAAGCGGGTAACGCAGGGCCGCCAGCCGCAGCCGTTCGCGCCGGACATCTTCGCGCCCGGCACGGACATGGCGATCATGCGCAGCGTGTGGAGCGAACAGGTGAAGACGGACCCGCGGGTGCGCTACGGCGACCTCCGTGCGCTCGACGCCTTTGACGCCGCAGCGCTGGTGGGAACGATCCGGGTGCCGACCCTGGTGGCGGTTGGCAATGCCGACGCGATGCTGCCGGTCGAGGGCGCCCGGGATCTGCAAGAGAGGATTGCCGGGGCGAGGTTGGAAGTTATCGACGGGGCGGGACACATGGTCGCGAACGAGCAACCGGTGGCGTTTGCGGAAACGCTCCTGCGGTTTCTGGGACAGACGAGCCGACCGTGATCCGGAAGTCGACTGTGCTACCCAGACGCGGAGACACCGAGCGGATGCGGAACCGACGGATCGACGAGCGTGAAGCGGCGCGGACCCGCAGCCTGAGCTTGCCGGCGAAGTCTCGCGGCGCTCGCCGGGCGGCTATCTCCGTGCCCCGGTTCGGCGGCGGTCTGGTCTTCGTTTCCGCACGGAGGTAGCCGATGGGGTTCGGGCGGCAGGTGGTCATCGCCGGCGTTTACGAGCACCCGACGCGGTGGGCGCCGGAGAAGACGCAGTATCGGATCCATGCCGAGAGTGCGCGTGGCGCCCTGGCCGACGCGGGTCTCGGTATCGGCGACGTCGACGGGTACTTCACGTCGGGTGTCAGTCAGATGGGTATTCTGTCGCTGGCCGACTACCTGAACCTGCAGCCGCGATTCCTCGACTCGACCTCGATCGGCGGGTCTTCGTTCGTCGCCCACGTGACGCACGCGGCGGCAGCGATCGGCGCGGGCTTGTGCGAGGTGGCGCTGATCACCTACGGGAGCACGGCGGCCTCGGAGCGCTTCGCGGTCGGTACCGGCGGTGGGTTCGGCGGCGACCCGCCGGATCAGTTCGAAGCCGCGTACGGGCCGACGGTCGTGGGTGCGTACGCGCTGGCGGCGCAGCGGCACATGCACGCCTACGGAACGACCTCGGAGCAACTGGCGCAGGTGGCGGTGACCACGCGGCGGCACGCCGGGCTCAATCCGGCGGCGAAGTTCCGCGACCCGATCGCCGTCGACGACGTGCTGGCGTCGCGGATCGTGTCGGCGCCGTTGCACTTGCTCGATTGCTGCATCATCAGCGACGGCGGTGGAGCGATCGTCGTAACTACGGCGGAGCGCGCCCGCGACCTGCGGCGACCGCCGGTGTACGTTCTTGGCGGCGCGGAGGCATGCTGCCACACGGGCGCCGGGCACCGCGATCTCACCGACATGGCGGCCAGCCAGTCGGGTCCGCGCGCCATGTCGATGGCGGGAGTTGGGCACGCCACCGTCGACATGTGCATGATCTACGACTCGTTCACGATTACCGTGGTTATGACACTCGAAGCGCTGGGGTTCTGCGGCCGCGGCGAGGGGGGCGCGTTCGTGTCGGAGGGGCGGATCGGTCTCGGCGGGGCCTTGCCGATCAATACGGACGGCGGAGGGCTGTCGTCGAACCACCCGGGAATGCGCGGTATTTTCCTGGTGATCGAAGCGGTGAAACAGTTGCGCGGCGAGTGCGGTGTGCGCCAGGTGCCCGACTGCCGGATCGCGTTGTGTCACGGAACCGGCGGGACGCTCGGATTGCGGCACAGCGGCGCCACGCTGGTGCTGGGACGGGGGTGAGATCTCGATGGCCGAGACGAAAGCGTCGGGAAAGCCGGTGCCGCGGGTCGACGAGGAGTCGAAGGGCTACTGGGAGGCCTGCGCACGGCACGAGTTGTACGTACAGCGATGCCGGGACTGCGGGACGGTACGGTACTACCCGCGGGCTTTGTGCCCGACCTGTCTGGCCGCAGATCCCGAGTGGGTGCTTTCGTCAGGTCGGGGCACCGTGTACACCTACACCGTGACCTATCAAAACCTTGCGCCGGGCTTCCGGGAGAGTGTGCCGTATGTGCTGGCGTACGTGGAGCTCGAAGAAGGTGTCCGGCTGCTGACGAACATCGTCGACTGCGCCCCGGATGCGGTTCGCATCGGTATGCCGGTCGAGGTCACGTTCGACGACCTGACCGCCGACACATCGATCCCTAAGTTCCGTCCCGTGTCGTGACCGCGTCGACTACCCGGGCATGATTCTCGATCTGCACACCCATTCCGAGGCGTCCGAGGACAGCCGCGTGCCGGTGGAGGCTTATTTGAAGTGGCTGACCCGCAAACGCGACGTGTTGCCGCTCGATGGCCTGGTGCTGACCGAGCATCGGCAGTGGAATCCGGCGGCGGATTACCGGGCGCTGGAGGACAAGTACGGCTTGCTGATCCTGCGCGGTGCCGAGGTGGAGACCGATTACGGGCACATGCTCGTCTACGGCGTCAATGCCGACCTGACGGCAAGGTTCGACTTCGCCAACGTGCGCCTGCCGGCTCAGGCGTTTGTGCGGGCCGCGGCCGTGTCGGGAGCCCTGGCGTTGCCCTGTCATCCGGGGCGGCCGACGATCGGATTGTGCGAGCACTACGCAACCAGGCCGCCGCTGGAGGGGATCGTCGCCGTCGAGGCGCTGAACGGCGGCAGCCGGCGGGGCGAGAACGAGCGCGTGCAGGCGCTGATCGAGCGCTACGGCTACCGGGCAGTCGGCGGCAGCGATGCGCATTTGGCGAGTTTCATCGGCATCTGCGCGACCGAAATCGATGCGCAGATTCGCACGGTCGAGGATCTGGTCGAGGTGTTGCGGGTCGGCGGTTACCGGCCGGTGGACTTCCGGGAGCGGGCGAAGGTGGGAGGGTGATGGTGTCGTCGATCGATCGGTCGATAGTCGGCAGCGAATTCGATCGTTGGGTCTTCGCTCCGGTGACCGAGGCGGAGGTGCGCGCCTATGCGGAGGCATCCGGGGAGCCGGTCCGCGAGGACGGGGACGCCCTGGTAGCGCCGGTGACCTTCGTCTTGCGCCTCCGTGGCAAGCGCTTCATGCCGGCGAACATGCCTCAACTCGGTACGATGGGATTCGACGCGGGCAAGGACATGGAGCTGGGAGTGCCGGTGCGCGTGGGCGACGTCCTGACGGTGGTAGGCAGCGTCCACGACATCTACGAGAAGACGGGCCGAAGCGGCACGATGGCGTTCGTCGTCCTGCGCACGGAGGTTGCCAATCAATCCGGCGAGCATGTGGCAACTATCGATCAGCGCTTGATGTTCCGGTGAGTGGGGGGAGCATGCACGATCTCGATATCGGCGACGAACTGGCGACGGAGTCGTTGACGCTGAGCGGCGACCGGGTGCGGGCGTATGCGGAGATCGCCAACATGCCCGGGGCGCGGTTCAGCAGCGACGAGGAGGCACGGAAGGAGGGACTGCCGGGGCAGATCGTGCCGGGAAACATGAGCCTGGCTTTGTTTTCCGGGCTACTCTCGCGATCGATTCCGGACGGGCGGATAGAGCGTCTGAGCGCCACGTTTCGCGCGCTGGTTCGTCCGGGGCAGCCGCTCGTGCTGCGGGGCGTAGTCACCGAGAAGCGCCACGCAGAAGAGGGCGACACTCGTCTCGAGTGCGACCTGGTGATGGAGAACGCCGAGGGGGAGCGACTCGTGACCGGGACGGCGACGGTCAGGCTACGGCTTGGCGGCTGAACTGGCGGCCGCGGTTCCGGGCCTGGCGGTGGTCTTTTCCTCGATGCGGGCCGCCTTACCGGAGCGTTGGCGCAGGTAGTACAGCTTGGCGCGGCGCACGAGGCCGCGGGTAACCACTTCGATCTTGTCGATGCGCGGGGAGTGGACCGGGAAGGTTCGCTCCACACCGACGCCGTAGGACACCTTGCGGACCGTAAACGTCTCACGGGTCGAGCTGCCGCTGCGCCGCAGGACGAAGCCCTCGAACACCTGGACTCGTTCCTTCTCGCCCTCGATGACCTTCACGTGGACGCGCAAAGTGTCCCCGGGTTTGAAGGATGGGATGTCGGTGCGCAACTGGGCGCTCTCGATTGCGTCGATTACGTTCATGACGGCCACCTCGCGGCAGGAATTCGAAGCGGAGATGGGTGTTTAGCGTGCGCCCCGGAGGCGGTCAAGCATGATTGCCGCGGCGGCGCGTACCGACAGGTGATTGTAGTCGGTGGGGCCGGAGATGGGTTCGAGGGCGAGGTCGGCGCGGGCGAGGATCTCCGGCGCGAGACCCCAGCCGGTTCCGAGCACAAGGAGGTGAGGTTCGTCGCTGGTGTCGAGGCGGGCGCGCAGGGTTGCGAACGACACGCGGTTGGCTCCCGGGCGCGCGGAGGTTACGACGACGCACGGACGGCGACCGGTCAGGCGTTCGACCGTGAGTAGAGTGGTATCGAGGTCCTGTTCGAGGCTGACCAGTTCGAGGGCCTCTTTGCGGGTGACGTTGTAGGTGCCGCCGAAGCCGGTGTCCCAGTGTTCGAGGATCTTTGCCGCGAGGATGCGCAGGGGGCGGGTCGGTGTGGCGACGAAGAACGCGCGGACGCCGTAAGTCCTGGCGGACCTGGCAATGTCGTGGATGTCCATGTTCGTCACCGCGGTGGTGACGACGATGCCGTTCTTGTCGATTACGGGATAGTGCAAGATGACGACGAACAGCTCAGCCATTGCGGGACCTGTCGAGGCCGGCGAGCAGGGCGCGATCTTCGTCCGACAAGCGGGCGTTGACGAGCAGGTCGGGGCGCCGTTCGAGGGTGCGGCGCAGGGATTGTTCCCGGCGCCAGCGAGCGATGGCGGCATGGTCGCCGGAGAGCAGCACGTCGGGTACGCGCTGGCCGCGGAACTCGGGCGGGCGGGTGTAGTGCGGATACTCGAGCAAACCGTCGGCGAAGGACTCCTCGACAACCGAGCGGGGGCCGCCGAGCACACCGGGGACGAGGCGGCTCACGGCATCGATGACCGCGAGCGCCGCGACCTCGCCGCCGGAGAGGACGAAGTCGCCGATCGACAGTTCGGCGTCGACGAAGGATCGGACTCTTTCGTCGACACCTTCGTAGCGGCCGCAGACCAGGGCGACCGCCGGTTCGGTGGCGAGTGCGACGGCACGCTCTTGAGTGAACCGGTGGCCTTGCGGCGAGAGCAGTATGCGGCGCGGGGCTACGGGTCCGGTACCGAGGGCTTCAAGCGCGGCGACCATCGGCTCGGGTTTCATTACCATGCCGTCGCCGCCCCCGTAGGGGGTGTCATCGGTGACGCGGTGCTTGTCGGTGGCGTAGTCGCGGATGTTGTGCAGATGGAAGGTGAGGGCGCCGCGTTCCTGGCCTTTGCGAAGCATGGAGGCCGACAGCGGTGAGGCGAAGAACTCCGGAAAGAGCGTGAGGATGTGGAAGTCCATCAGATGTCGAGCAGGCCCGGCGGCGGGTCGATGACGATGCGGCCGCCCTGCACATCGATTTCCTTGACGATGTCGGCGACGAGGGGGACGAGGTGTTCGCGGGAATCGGCGCGGACGACGCAGACATCCGCGCTTGGCAGGGGCATTATCTCAACTACCGTCCCCACGGCGGTGCCGTCGAGGGTGACCATGGCAAGGCCGAGGATCTGACGGTGATAGACCTCGCCGGGGTCGGGTGCGGGCAGTGCGGAGGCGGGCACGCACACCTCGGCGCCGACGAGGGTTTCGGCGGCGGTCATCGACGTACAGTCCTCCAGCGTAAGGAGTTGAAGGTGTTTGTGCGGGCGGACGGCGATGACGCGCCGAGGCTGTTCGGCGCCGTTCTGGCGCAGGATGACGATCGAACCGGCCTTGACCGTAGTGGAGGTCGGATTGAAAGGTGCGAAGCGGATTTCGCCGCGGATACCGTGTGGCTTAACCACCTTGCCCAGCGACACGAGTGTCTCGTCGGTCACGGCGAGTTCTCGAAGGGCGTGGGGGGCCGCGAACGCCCACGCCGGGCGGCGGTGCCGCACCGGCGGGGGCGGAGAGCGGCGTTACTTGTCCTCGACAATTTCGAGCACCACCTTGCGGTTGGTGCGCGAGGCGGCGGCCGTGAGAATGGTGCGAATGGATTTTGCGGTACGCCCCTGTTTACCGATGATGCGCCCGAGGTCCTCCTTGGCGACCTTCAATTCGAAGACGGAGGCGGTATCGCCCTGCGTCTCCTTGACCTCGACCGCGTCCGGGTCGCTTACCAGCGAGCGGGCGAGGAACACCACGAGATCTTTCATGTCTGGGTCTCTCCGGGGTCAGGATTGGTGGCCGTAGAGATCGCCTCGCTCGGGGGTGTGGAGAGCGCCTGCAGTCCGCTGCGTTTGAGAAGCTGACGAACGGTGAGGCTCGGCTGGGCGCCGCGCTGCAGCCAGTGGGTCAGCTTATCTTCCTTGATGACCACACGCGATGGGTTCTGCGAGGGGTCGTAAGTGCCGATCTGGTCGAGTCGCCGGCCGTCGCGCGGCGCGCGAGAGTCGGTAACGATAATGCGATAGTACGGGCGCTTCTTAGCGCCGTGCCGAGAGAGCCGAATCGCTGTTGCCATGGTTGGACTGTAATCCTTTCGAGTGGGGTGAGCAATCTAGGTGGGGAGGCCCGGGGGCACACCGCGGCCCATGAGCTTCCCCATCTGTTTCATGACCTTCTTGGTCTGCTGGAACTGTTTCAGCAGGCGGTTGACGTCAGATACCGAGACGCCGCTACCTTCCGCAATGCGGCGGCGGCGGCTGCCGTTGATAATGAGGTGATTACGGCGCTCTTCCTTGGTCATCGAGCCGATGATGGCCTCGACGCGTTTAATTTCGCTTTCGGCGTGGCTCATGTCCATACCCCGGGTGACTTTCTTCATGCCCGGGATCATGCCGAGGAGATCGCCCATGGATCCCATCTTGCGGACGACCTGGAGCTGTTCGCGGAAGTCTTCCAGGGTGAATTCGTTGCGGCGGAGTTTGCGTTCGAGGGCGAGCGCTTGTTTTTCGTCGTAGGCGCGCTCGGCCTTTTCGATGAGCGAGAGCATGTCGCCCATGCCGAGGATACGCGACGCCATGCGGTCCGGGTAGAAGGGTTCGAGGGCGTCGAGTTTTTCGCCGGTGCCGACGAAGAGCACGGGGGCGCCGGTGACGGCGCGCACCGAGAGCACGGCGCCGCCGCGCGCGTCGCCGTCGAATTTGGTCAGCAAGACGCCGCTCAGATGCAATCGGTCGTTGAAGCCGCGGGCGACATTGACGGCATCCTGTCCGGTCATGGCGTCGACGACGAGCAGGATGTGATGAGGCGTAATGGCGGCCTTGAGTCGTTCGAGCTCCTGCATGAGCGGCTCGTCGATCTGCAGGCGGCCGGCGGTATCGATGAGTACGACGTCGTGGCCGTGATTGCCGGCGAAGGCGACGCCGGTGCGGCCGAGCTCGACGGGATCGTCGCCGGCGTGAGCGGGATGGATCGGGCAGTCGATCTGCCGGGCGAGGACGTTCAACTGTTCGATGGCGGCGGGCCGGTAGACGTCGGCCGGTACGAGATACGGGCGGCGGCCGAGGTCGGCTTTCAGGTAGCGAGCGAGTTTACCTACGCTGGTGGTCTTCCCCGAGCCGTTGAGGCCGACGACCATGATCGCCACCGGAGGGGAGGCGGAGAGGTCGAGCGGGGTCACGCTGCCGCCCATGACGGCGGTAAGCTCGTTGCGGACGATCTTGACGAACTGTTGGGTGGGGGTCAGGCTGGCGCGGACTTCTTCGCCGATCGCCTGGGTGCGGACGCGGTCGGTGAAGTCCTTGACGACCTGGAAGTTGACGTCGGCTTCGAGCAGCGCGAGGCGGACGTCGCGGACGGCATCCTCGATGTTGCGCTCGGTGATCTTCCCGAGGCCGCGCAGTTTGCGGATGGTCAGGTCGAATCTTTCGCTGAGCGCGTCGAACATAGTTGACCGGGGTGGAGTCGATTGGGTTGGGGGTGCCGCGAAACTGAAACCGCTACTCAACGGGCTACCGGATGTCAATGGGCGTGGGGCCGTTGTTCGCGGGTCGTCCGATTGGTTCTGTCGTCCGATTGGTTCTTGAAACTTGCGGTACGCCTTGGTCACATGTGGGGGAACGCAGCTTCCTGCGGTCGTCGCACGCCTCGATATGCGCCCAGCGTTTCCAGCCAGAGCCTCCACGCCGGACCCGACTCTCGACGTATGGACACCGGCTTTCGTCGGCCGGGCGCACGAGCTGGGCGTTTTGGAGGCGGCGCGGCTGGCGGTGCAGGGGGGCGAGAGCCGTATCGTCCTGGTTGCCGGCGAGCCCGGCATCGGTAAGACGCGGCTGGTGACCGAGGCGCTGGCGCTGGTGCAGCAAGGCGGGGTTCGGGTGTTGCGCAGCCGGTGCTGGGAGGGGGGCGGTGCCCCGGCTTTCTGGCCCTGGGTGCAGCTCCTGCGGGGCATCGTCGACGCTCCGGGTGCGGCCAGGGTGCTGGCGAACGTGGGGGTTGCGGCCGGCGATCTGGTACTGCTGCTGCCGGAGATCGAGGGGCATGTGAAGGCTCCGCCGACTCCGCCGGCGCTGGACGCGGAGCAGGCCCGTTTCCGGATGTTCGAAACGGTACTGTCGCTGCTCAAAGCCGCCGGCGCGCAGAGGCCAATGGCGCTCTGGGTGGACGATCTGCACGCGGCCGATGCGCCGTCGCTGGAACTCCTGCGGTTTGTGGCCGCGCACCTGTCGTTTCCGGGATTGCTGCTGGTCGCCTGCTACCGGGATACCGAGGTGGTGGTGGCGGAGAAGTTCCAGCGTGCCCTGACGGCGATGCTTCGAGCTCCGCAGTGCAAGCGCTTGCATCTGAGCGGACTCGACGCGACGGACGTCGGTACCGTGGTCGGGGAAGCGCTTGGAATCGAGCCGCCGGCCGGCCTTGTCGAGGAGTTACGCGCGCGCACCGACGGCAATGCTCTGCTGGTCACCGAGCTGACACGGGCGCTGGTCGACCGCCGACACGCCGATGCGGACGATTGGCGGGAGGTTGTCGCCCGCGTACCGCCCACGTTGCGTGACGTCATCGGTTCGCGTCTTGCCGAGTTGTCCGCGGAATCGCGGAAGGTGTTGGAGGCGGCCTCGGTTGCCGGTCGCGATTTCGAGGTTTCGTCGGTGGCGGCGGTGACGCGGCTGGAAACGGGCGCGGTGTTTGCGGCGCTCGATCGCGCCGCACGGCTGGGGATGGTGATGCCGGTGCAGGAGGCGGCCGATCGTTTCCGCTTCGCGCACGCGTTGATACTCGACTGCGTTTACGCGGGGGTGGCGCCCGCTTCCCGGATGACGTTCCATCGCGGTCTCGCGGTCACGCTGGCGGCGCGATACGGGGACCGGGACGGACAGCATCTGGCCGCGATCGCGCATCACTTCGGTGCCGCGGGCGGGTTGGAGGATCGGCGCGAGGCGTTCGCGTACCTGCTGCGGGCCGGCAAGCATGCGCGGCGTCTTCTGGCGTTCGAGGAGGCGGCGGAGCACTTCACGCGTGCGCTCGAGATCGCCCCGGACGACGATTCGGTGCGCTTCGAGGTTCTGTCCGCGCTTGCCGACGCCCAGCGCAACGCCAGTCAGCCGCAGACCGCGCGAGAAACGGCGCAACTGCTGCTGGAGATTGCCCGCAAGGTTGGCGACCCGGAGCTGTGTGCCCGGGCGGCGCTGGCCTATGCCGGTCCCCCAATTCTGGGTCAGCCCGATCCGGAGGTTATCTCGGTTCTCGAGTGGGCGCTCGCGCGTATGGCCGGAATCGAGAGCCCCTCGCACGTGCGTTTATTGGCCCGCATGGTGAGTGCCTTATCGCTGGCGCCATCGCAGGAAAGGCGGGCGGCGTTGGCGCGCACCGCGCTCGACATGGCAGCGCGCATCGACGACTTCGAGGGTCATACGGCGGCGGTCTTTGCGGCGCATGACGTACTATGGCTTCCGGACCGCTCTCTTAACGTCGTGCAGTGGATGGACCTGATAAGCGGATATGCGGCGGATAGAGGTCACGGAGAGGTCGAGGCTCTGGCACAGCTACTGCGGTTCACCCTCGTGTTGCGGGAAGGAGATATGGAAGCAGCGGCCAGCAATGCCGATCGTTGCGCCGCATTGGCGGACGAATTACGCCAGCCCCGTCATTCCTGGCAGGTCACCGCGATGCAAGCCACACTGGCAGTGGTGGAGGGCCGGTTCGCGGACGCGCAAAGGCGAGCAAGTGAGGCGCTCGCTATCGGGTGTGGCGGCAATATTGCGCTCGCGGAATTCTACTACGTAGCGCACATGATGGGCATTCTCCGCGATGTCGGAGGTCTTCGAGGCATTGTTCAGAGGGTGCGGACACTGGCGCGGCTGTACCCGGAGATGTGCGTCTGGGAAATGGCGCTCTTGTTCGTAGAAGCGGAGACGGATCGGCTGGACCGGGTCCAGCGGATGCTCCAGAGACTGTCCGTCGACGAGATCTCGAACAACTTTTATTGGCTGCTTTCCTGCGGCCTGCTTGCCGAAGCTGTCGCCAGGGTCGGCCATGCGGGCTTGGCGCCCGATCTTTACGACGCGATCCATCAATATGACGGGCAGGTCCTTTCGATTGGAGTGGCTGCTTATCTCGGACCCGTCGCGCGTTACCTCGCCCTGCTTGCAGCGGTCAGTGGCCGACACGAAGTTGCGCAGGAGCATTTTGCGTCGGCGCTCGATACGGCGCAGCGCATGAAGGCTGTGCCAATGGTCGCTCGCATCAAATACGAATGGGCCGCGAGTCTGGTGCAAGCCGGCTATTCCTTGACCGCTCCGGAGGTGGTGGTTCTCGTCGACGGTGCGCGAGAGCTGGCGCGGCGCCTCAGGATGCGTCCGTTGTTGCGGCGTTTGGAGCGGTTCGGGCTTACGCTTGATACTCCGACTCAGGCATCGATGCCCGCAACGCGACGGGTCAAGGGCTTTGGGGCAGCCTCTAACGGATCGGTTCCGCGAGAGAGCGTCGAGCGGTACTTCAGCCGCGACGGCGATGGTTGGGTGCTCGGTGGCGCCGATCGTAGCTTTCGGCTCCGCGATACGCGGGGCCTGCGCTATCTTGCCTGGTTGGTGCAATATCCGGGGCGGGAGGTGCACGTGCTCGAGCTGGTCGGGGCGGATTCCGGGACGCCGGCGGCTGGTGGCGTGGGAGCGCGCGGGGCGGCCGTGGCCGCGGGTCTGACGATCGGTGGCGGGGGTATGGGGCCGATCGTCGACCTCGATGCCCGCCGGGCGTATCGCGAGCGGCTACGCGATCTGCGGGACCGGTTGGCGGAGGCGGAGGCCAACTGCGACCTCGGGCGCATGAGCGCCGCTCGCGAGGAGATCCGACACCTCTCGCGCCAACTCGCAACCGGCGGCGGGATCGAAGGCGAAGGGGCGGGCGCCGGTTCCGCAACCGAGCGCGCGCGTATCAGTGTGCGCAACAACATCGCCAACGCCCTGGCGCGCATTGCCCGGCACGATACCGACCTCTGGCGCCACCTTGCCAACAGCGTCAAGACGGGCACCTTTTGCAGCTACGAACCGGAACGTCCGGTTCGGTGGCGATTCTGACCTCCCGTCGCTGCCCGCTTTCGTGCCGCCTCGCTGTGCGGGAGTTGGTTCCTGCCGGAGACACCTGCAGCCTCGCCGGGAGCGGCGGGGAAAAAAGCAGCGGCGTCGTCCGGGGCGGCTTCGGTTACCCCTCGGCGGCAGCGGCGGCCGGTTGGGTGGCGTTGTGGTCGCTGGTGGGCAGGGAGACGAGGAAGCGGGTGCCGGCGCCCTCGCTGCTTTCGACGGCGATGAAACCGCCGTGTTCGGTGACGATCTGATTGGCGATGGTCAACCCGAGGCCGGTACCCTTGTCCTTGGTGGTGAAGAAGGGGTTGAAGACGTTCTCCAGGAGGTCGGCGGGGATGCCGGCGCCGGTATCGCGTACTTCGATCTGACCGCAGGGCTCGCCGTGATGCTCGGTGGGGCGGCAGAGCACCGTAACGTTGCCGTCGGGGGGGGTCGCCTGGATGGCGTTGAGCACGAGATTGATCAGCACCTGTTTGATCTGGTCGGCGTCGGCGAGCACGGGGCGCAGGCTGGGGTCGGGCACGTAGTCTAGGGCCACCTTGTGCTTGCGGGCCTCGGGGGCGAGCAGGGCCACGACGCGGTCGGCGACCTCGTTGAGATCGATGGGGCCCACGGTGGGGGTGGGGGAGCGGGCGAAGGTGAGGAGCTCCGAGATGAGAGTGGTGATACGTTTGACCTCGCCGGAGGTGAGCGAAAGGAAGGTCGTAAGGAACTCCTCGTCGTGCAACCTTTCGGGGGCAAGTTGGAAGAAGGTCTGGATCGACACCAGGGGATTGCGGATTTCGTGGGCGATGCCGGCGGCGAGGGTGCCGAGTGCGGAGAGGCGGTCGGAGCGGCGAATGATTTCCTGCGAGCGTTTGAGCTCTTCGTAGAGGCGGGCGTTTTCGAGGGCGATGGATGCCTGGGCGCCGAGGCCATCGAGGATCTGGAGTTCGCCGGAGAAGAACGCGTCGCGGGTGCGTTTGGCCCCGAGGGCCACGAAGCCGATCAGGTCGCCGCCGCCCTGGAGGGGAATGCATGCCTGCCAGCCGTTGCGCGTGCACACTTCGTGGACGCGCGGACGCTCGTCCCCGGTTGCGGTGGCCTCGATCTCCTCGCGCAGGGCGGCCTGACGGCGGCGGTGGAGTGCGGTCAGGAAGCCGTCGCTGTCGGCGAAATGATCGTCGGCGGGCGGAACGCCCAGCGCGTGGCTGACGGTAAAGACGCGGCCGGAGGGATTGCTGAGGGCAACGGCGACGCGATCGAGCCGCAGGGTTTCGCGCAGGGTAGCGGCGAGGTCCCGCACGAGCCGGTCGCGGTCGAGGATGCGGACCAGGGAGCCGGAGAACGCCATCAGGACGTTGCGGTCCTCGTACTTGGTGCGGAAGAGAGATTGTTCCAGCCGCGTTTCGGCGCGCATTCTGAGCGCCGGAAACAGTACGCCGACAGTTATCAGCATGAGCAATATGGCGAAGGAGAAATCCGTGTGCACCTGGCCGAAGGAGGCTCGTTGAAGCCAGAGTGCCAGGACGAAGGCGGGGGCGATAAGCACCACTGCCACCCCTGCATAGGCAACCCCCTTGGTAACAACGATGTCGATGTCGATTAGTCGGTGACGTATGATCGCGTAGGCGATCACCGCGGCCAGAGCCGCCGTGCCAAGTGGACCGAGGGGGTATACCGGGACCCCGTAGTTCCTCAGGAGGTTGGTGAGTGCGAGCGGAACGGCAACAATCGCGCCCCCTATCCAGAACCTAATGCGGACACGGGTCCTCAGATCGGACGTGTCGCGGTATCCGGCGGCAGCCGCGGCGACGGCAACCGCGAAGTTAATCAAGGTGGAGAGGGTAAAGAGGCCGAGCAGACGGGTTGGTTCCGATACCCATCCCATGGGCTCCTGGCGAAGACCCGAGACTAACAGGTCGCCGGCGTTGAGGATCGCGAGAAACGAGGAAAAGGCATAGTCTATCTGCAGGGCTCGTCGCCAACCGGGTCGCAGCGGGCCCCGGACCGCCAGCATGAGGTGCAGAATCGCCGGGGGAAGGAACATAACCGCCGTGCGGCAGATGCGGCTGAGTGAAAATGCAAGATTGTAGTTCTCCACGGATTGGAGGATGAAGAAGTTCAGGTTCCAGAAAACGAGAAGAATGGCGAGTACTACGAAGGCGGTTCGCAGGCTGTCGCGCTGTGCCCGTCGCGCCACGACGGCGGCGAGCACTAGGTTCGCAACGGCGGCTAAGAGTGGGGTGAGACCCGGCAGCGCGCGGATCATGGGAACTAACCGGGAAAGCCGGCTGAACTCGTTTCGAACAGGAACCGCACCAGGGTCGGGTGCCTTTCGGAATGGACGCGCTCGATCGCCAAGATGTCGAGGTGCATCGGGTATACTTCACCCCAGACCGGATGTTTGAAGGCTTCCGCGAATGGGCGGAAGAACGCCGAGCGGTATAAACTCCGAAGGTGCGGCAAGGACAGGATCAGGAAGTCGGTGATCGCCCTCTGACGGGCTCGCAAGATGGCGAGCTTCAGCATGCCTAGCGGAATGAACTGCCGGCTGCTGATGGTGCGCTGGTCTTCCCGGATTACGAAGCGGTCCAAGTAGGCTGGTGTCCGTGCTCCGAGCAGCAATTTGTCTATGTCGACAAACCCCTCGATCGGGAACGGCCGCTGTTCGGGACCGAGCAGGCGGAATGCCGCTACGATCGTGCCGTCCGGCCCGCGAGCCATCAGATGGTCGGCGGTCGTATCGAAGGAGTCCACACCCTCGTTGTTCAGGGCGGCGGTGTATACGGTGCGGCGGAGCGCCAGCACCTCCGAGGTCTCAGTCGCACCAGCAACGCTGAAACTCAAACCGTGCAACAGCTTGGCGGGGTCCATGGGCGTATGCCTCGGTGTGGCGTCGCGCCGGCAGGGCGCGTGGAAGCCCGACGCGAGTGTGGCTTAGCAATCTGTGAAAAGCCGCTTGATTTGTCTCCCACTTTTCGTATGTTCCCCTGCGATTGTCTAGGTAGTCAAGTGCGATCTTAACCGGATATTCTGGAAAGCTCCCTCCTGTCCGAAGTGTCCAGCCAGCCACATATGAGACCAGAGGTGTGCATGAGGGTGATAAGTAGAGCCGTGGTGCGCGACCGTCTGGCCCAACTGCTTGGGGAGATAGGGGGGATTCCTGCGGAATCCATTACCGACGCGGCGGGCGTCGATGACCAACTGCAGATGTCTTCGCTGGCGTTTCTGGAGCTTCAAGCGGCGCTGGAAGATGAGTACGAGATCCAAATCGATCCTATTCAGGTCGTGGAGTTGAACCAGTTCGGAAGGATCGTCGACTACCTGTACGACCGGCTGACCTCTCCTCAGTCATGACCCTATTCTCGGAGGCCCATGAGGCCTTCCGGCAGCGACTGCGCGCGTATGTAGAAGGCCGGCTGACTCCCAATGCCGACGAGTGGGAGGCGCAGTGGACCCTGCCCCGCTCGGTGTTTGCGGAGATGGGCAGTCAGGGGTTCATCGGAATGTCGAGGGATCCCGCCTACGGAGGTCAGGGACTCGACTTCGGGTACGATGTTGTGCTGGCTGAGGAATTGCCCCGGTCCAAGATGCCCGGGCTGTCCCTGAGTGTGGTGTTGCAGAACAGTCTTGTCGTGCCGTTGCTGGCGTGGCAGGCCAACGACGAGCAAAAACGCGAGTTCTTGGCCCCCGCGATTGCCGGCACGCGAATTGGGGCGGTGGCGTCGACCGAACCGGACGGGGGCTCGGATATCCTTCGCGGCACCCGTTGCGAGGCGGTCAGCGACGGCGATCACTGGGTGGTGACTGGCGAGAAGCTCTACATTACCAACGGGCCGATCGCCGACTTCGTCATCACGCTGGCGAAGACCCGCGAGACCGTCTCGCCGACGAGTTTCACGCTTATCATCGTGCCCACCGACACGCCCGGGTTTCGCGTCAAAGAAAGCCTCCGGAAACTCGGCATGCACACCTCGCCGACCGGATGGCTGGCCTACGATGCCTGCCGCGTTCCAAAGCGCCTCACGCTCGGCAGACTCAACGTCGGGTTCTTCTACCATACGCAGAACCTGCTGGAAGAGCGGCTGATGGCGGGCGTCTGCTCGGTCTCGCTCGGCCAACTGATTCTCGATGACACGGTCCGCCACTTACAGCGGCGCATCGTCTACGAGGCGCCACTGTCGAACCTGCAGACCGTACGCCATCGCATCGTCGAACATGCCACCGAACTCGAGATGGCGCGGCACTTCGTATACTCGGTGTGCGAGCGTTACCGCGATGGCAAGGTCGATGCGAAAGAGATCTGTATGATAAAGTTCCGCGTGGTCGACATGCTGCACGACCTCGTGACGGACTGCATGCAGATGCAGGGCGGCGCGGGCTTCCTATCCGATAACTGGATCACGCGAGTTTACAGGGACATGCGGGTCCTCAGCCTCGGCGGTGGCGTATCGGAGCTCATGAAAGACATTATAGCGGGTTATTTGCGATTGTGACTTGTGATAAGCGCCGTGCTGTGTAATAAGCTTGGACCGTGGACCGGGCCGTCATTACCGGCATCGGGCTTGTGGGTCCGACCGGGTTCGACGTGCGAGGGTTTTGGGACTCTATCCTCAGGGGGCCCGCGTGCGTTCGCCGCATCACCCGCTTCGATCCCACCGGCTATGCATCCCAAATTGCAGCAGAAGTCCCGGACCGCAGCTACGAAGAGCTGATTGACCCGCGCAAGGTTCGCACCACCACCCACGTGACCCGCATGGCACTGGCGGCGGCCGAGTTTGCCCTGCGGGACGCGCGTTTGTCGACGCACTGGGAGGACCCGACCCGGGTCGGCGTCATCGTCGGCACGTCGCTCGGGGGTTGGTTCGAGGCCGAACAGCAGCATTCTATCCTGCTCGAACGCGGTGCCCGCCGCGTTAACCCGTTCATCGCCAACGGTACGCCCAATCATGCGGCCGGCGCCGAAGTTGCCGGCGCGCTCGGGGCGCAAGGGCCGCAAGCCACGTTTTCGAGCGGCTGCGTCTCCAGCCTGCAGGCCATCGGTCACGCCGCCATGCTCGTGCGCACCGGCGAAGTGGACGTGTGCGTGGCGGGCGGGTTCGAGAACCCCATTGCGCCGCTGATTATGGCAGGGATGGGCAGAACCCAGGAGCTGTCGGCGCGCAATGACGATCCGCAGCAGGCGTCTCGCCCGTTCGATGCCGAGCACGCCGGTATCGTGCTCAGCGAGGGCAGTTGCTTCGTCCTGATCGAGAGCCCGGAACGGGCGGCCGCGCGCGGTATCGATCCTTATGCGGACGTTCTGGGTGCGGCGTCTTCCTGCGACGGCGCCGGCCTGTTTGGCGTTGACCAGTCGGGAAAGGCGGGAGCCAGCGCGATTCGCCGCCTGCTCGAACGTGCCGGCCTGCAACTCGACGAGGTCGATTATATTTGCTCCCACGCCAACTCGTCGCCGCTTTTCGATCGCAAAGAGACTACCGTGGTAAAGGCCGCGTTCGGAGACCACGCCGGCCGCCTCGCGATCTCTTCTATAAAGGGGGTCATCGGTCATCCGTTCGGCGCTTCCGGCGCCTTTCAGACGGCGGCCTCGGCGCTGGCTATTCGTCATCAGACAATACCGCCCACTCATAACCTCAGGACACCCGACGCGGCGTGCGATCTCGACTATGTCCCCGGCGAGCCCCGCCGCTGCGCGGTCCGGAAAGCCCTGGTCACCAGTTACGGATACGGCGGGCTGAACAGCTATCTGTTGCTCGGGGCACTTAACGGCGCCGCCCCGGCCGCAGCCTGACTCCAACCTCCGGTCCAACCCCTTCTGACGCACTAGTTCGCGAGTTCGTCGCATGGTGCGAAGAATTCCGGAATGCGGATTTCGGATTGCGGACGACGGATTCATGAGTTCCGCAATCCGAATTCCGCAATGGGTTGCGGGCGCAGCCCGCGCTGAGGTGGAACGTACTCGGATCGCGGTGTTCCCGGCGGCGGACGGTGCGGCTGCTCGCCGGCGCCGGCTGTGACCCCTTACGCTTCTACGATGTCGACCTGAACGTGTGGCGCTTCCGTGAACTCGCGGCGGAGGCCGCCAACCGCGAGATGCTCCGGCTCCTCGGCCGGCGGTTCCTGCGGATTGGCAGTCAGCAAGAACCGGGGCCGGCCGACGACCGTTAGGGCCGGGATCACCGCCAGGGTCGCCAGCGCACTGGTGCCGATGATCAGGGCGGTCAGCACGCCGAGTCGAATCCAGAGGCTGAAGCCGGAAAACGGCAGTACCAGGTACCCCAGCACCACGGCGGACGAGACGAAGAAAATGGCCTTCCCCGAGGTCTGCAAACTGGTCGCGATAGCCGCGGGTAGATCGACCGTCCCGCCACGCAACTCCTCGCGAATGCGGAACAGCAGGTAGATGACGAAGTCGGCGCCGATGCTGACCCCCATGGCCGTGAACGCCGCCGTGGTCATGTCGAGCCACGTGCCCGACCACCCCATTGCTCCCAGCGTGACGATCGTCGCGATACAGAGCGGCGTGAGGACGAGCAGGCCGCCGATCGGCGAACGCAGGGCCACCGTGGAGAGCACGAAGATGATCAGCCCGACCTGCACCATGTTGGCCAGCTTCTCCCGAATCACGACCTCGTTCATGGCGGTCTGCACGCCGAGCGTCCCCCCCGCGACCCCCACCTCGACCGGAAGACCCTCGAAGCGGCGGTCCACGTAACCCTGTACGCGCTCGATGAACGCCGCCGAGAAGGCAGCACTGTCGGTCTTACTCAGCGCCCGGACCACGGCGTTGCGCTGTGCCGGGTCGACGACGGCGCTCAAGCCGTCAGGCCCCGCAGCCATATCGTAGAGCAGAAGATACTGACTGATGAGCCGCGCGTTGTCCGGGATGGCGTAAGCCGCGGCATCGCCCCGGTTCATGGCCTTGTGCATGCGCTTTACGTGTCCGGCGATCGACATTACCCCGCCGACTTCCGGCTCATCTTCCAGAAACGCCTCGAGATCGCTGAGGGCATGAAGGACCGCCGGCTCGGTCAACACGCCGTCTCGCGCGCCTTCGATCAGCAAACGCAACGACGCTGTCCCCTGCAGTTTGTCGTTCAGGAGGGCATCGTCCTTGCGCACCTGCGTTGCGGGCGAGAACCACAGGCGAAAGCTGTTGTCCACATGAAGCCTCAGGGCGCCGAGGCCGGCAACGATCGTCACCAGGGCCGCAACCGTGAGCACGGCTCGCGGCCGTGCCGTCACGACGCCGGCAATCGCGTCGAGGGCACGACCCAGCCAGTGGCCCTCCCGTTCGCGCTGCATCTCGCGCAGCTTCGGCGCCGGGAGGAGGCAGCGGCAGGCGGGCGTGAACGTCATCTCGATAAGCAGCGCGCTGCCGATTCCCGAAGCGAGCAGCAGTCCAAAGACGCGCACGCTGGTGACATCGAAGGTGAGCAGAGAACTGAAACCGGCGACCGCAACCAGGCCCGCGGTCAACATGACCGGACCCACCGCAACGATCGACGCCACGACCGCCTCGCGAACGTCGCCAAGGCGCGCGAACTCCTCGTAAAAGCGCTTGAGGATCTGTACCGCGTGACCGGCCGCCACGGCGAGGATCACCACCGGCGTGATGGCGCTCCACGTGTCCATCGGCTCGCCCGAGAGGCCCATGATGCCGAGCGCCCAGAACACGCTGAGCAGCGCGGTGACCAGCGGTAAGAGCATCGCCTGCACGGTGCGGAAGGCCTCGTAATGGATCAGGCCGATCACCAATACCGCTACCGGAAACAGGACGGCGATCATGCGGGTGTACTGGGTCAGCCAGTAGCGGAGGATCGGTGCCCCCGCGAGTGCGACGATAACCGTGTCGTCCCGCTCCGGAGCGACGATCGCCTCGATGCGGTCCGCAATGGCGATGTCGGTCAGGCGGTCGTCGAATTCGGCCAGAATGACGGTGGCAGTGCCGTCCTCCGACACCAGATTGCCGTGGAACAGCCTGTCGCTGTCGACGTTCCGGCGCAGGTCGGCCACGCTCGCGGAGTCGATCGCACCCTCGGTAAGCAGGGGGCGCACTTCCATCGTATCGTCCGCGCCCGGGAGCACGGCCTTTACGTACGGACCGGCAAGGCTGAACAGGCTGGTTTCGATAATCCCGGGGGTCTTCTGCAAGCGTTGGGTGATGCGCCGGACCTTACCGAGCATGGCCGGTGTGTAGATATCGCCCGAGGTAGCGATGAGACCGATAACCACCACCGCCTCGCCGCCGAACAGATCCGCGATGCGATTCTGGATTTCCACGAACCGATGGTGCTGAGGCAGCGCCGCGCGGCGGCGGATCTCGAGGTGGACATGGCGAATCTGGGTGGCCAGGAAGGCCGTGACCAACAACACCGCGGTCAGCACAGCGACGGGATGCCTGACAACAAAAGCGATGTAGCGTCTCATGTTCGCCGCCCTCCCTCGGCGCTATTCCTCTTTCGGTGCCGGTCTACTCTTTCCCGTCGACCACGCCCACCGCGCTCCCCTGGTTCCCGAGGGAACATTGCGCGGCGGCGACCGCCTCCGGCACGTGCCGGGCAGGGGTCGCAGATATCACATTCGCGCCCGCCATCAACTGCAATTCCGTCCCGGTCTCGCGAATGCCGCCGGCTTGGCGAGTGCGTAAAACTAATTTGACGTAAATGCTGCGTAGTGCGATAATCCGCCTTCCATCCTGTGCGAGCCAGGGAGGACAACCTAGTGTTCAAGGTCGGCGAGAAAGTCGTCTACCCGGCTCACGGAGTCGGCGTCATCCACAGTGTACAGACCCGTACCATCTCCGGGAGCGAGAAGACGTTTTACATGCTGAAGATCCTGGAGAATGACATGACCATCATGATCCCGACGGAGAACGTCGATTCGGTCGGGCTCCGGCGGATCATCGGCAAGGAGATGGTCACCAAGGTCTACAAGATCCTGCGCGAGCGCCGGGTGCAGATCGATCAGCAGACCTGGAATCGCCGCTACCGGGAGTACACGGAGAAGATCAAGACTGGTTCGGTCCTCGAAATCGCTACGGTTTTGCGTGATCTATGCGTTCTCAAGAGCGACAAGGAATTGTCCTTCGGGGAACGCAAGATGCTGGACACGGCGCGTAACCTGCTGGTCAAGGAACTCTCGATTGCCCGGGCTCATCCAGAAGAGAAGATCATGGAGGAGCTCACGGACATCTTTTCGCACTAACCCCCGATCCCCGTGGCCGGCGACACTGCGCGTCGGCGTCGGGTTAGCGGTGCCTTCCGGGTGGCGCCCGGCCTATGGTAGCCTCCCTCCTGTGCGGATCGTCGGGGTAGTCGTTAAGCGGGGTAGAGACCAGGCCAGAGAGCTGGCCCGGCAACTCGGCGCCTGGCTGGCGGCCCGCGGCGTTTCCGTGTTGGTGGAGCCGGACAGTGCGGCGAGCATCGGCTACGGCACCCCGGCGAGCAAGGAGGACATGCTTGCCGCCGCCGATCTGATCGTCGTGCTGGGGGGAGATGGTACGCTTCTCAGCGTCACCAGGCTTATGCAGCAGCGGCCCGTACCCATCCTCGGTGTAAACCTTGGTGGGTTGGGTTTCCTGACCGCGCTGACGACCGACGAGCTTTTTCCGACCATCGAAAACGTCCTGGACGGCAAGTTCGAGATCGACAGCCGCATGACCCTCGATGTCATCCTGCGTCGCGGTACGGCGGTGCTTGCCCGTCGGCAGGTGTTGAACGAGGCGGTCATCACGAAGGGCGCCCTGGCGCGCATAATTGACCTGGAAACCACTGTCGATGGTGAGGAGGTCTGCGTCTACAAGGCCGACGGCCTGATCGTGACGACGCCAACCGGCTCGACCGCTTACTCCCTCTCCGCCGGGGGGCCGATAGTTCACCCATCGGTGGGGGTGATGGTGCTGTCTCCAATTTGTCCCCACACACTGACCAATCGACCGATAGTTCTGTCCGACTCGGCGGTAGTCTGTGTTACCGTGCGTTCGCCGGATGAGGATGTCGTTCTGACTATCGACGGTCAGGAAGGGCTGGCACTGCAGAGCAACGACGTTGTCGAAGTGCGCAAGGGGGCGATGCGGGTGCCGCTCGTGCACTCGGCGCGCCGGACGTACTTTGGGGTGTTGCGCAGCAAGCTGCGTTGGGGCGAGCGGTGACGGTTGCGGGTCGGTCGCCGAATCCGGACGTGGAGATGCTGCAAGGGACGGCGTCGCTGACACTACCGGCGATTGCATAGAGCCATGCTGCGCCACCTGCGAATCGCGAACTTCGCGGTCATCGACGAACTCGACATCGGCTTTGCCGCCGGAATGAACGTCCTCACCGGAGAAACCGGTGCCGGCAAGAGCGTGATCACGCGCGCCATCGACTTGCTGTGCGGCGGTCGCGGCAACGTCGACGTTATTCGCACGGAGGCTCGGGAGGCGCTCATCGAGGGCCTGTTCGACGCCGACGACGCGGTGCGACGCGTCCTGGTCGACGGTGGGTTTGAAGATGCCGACGAGTTGCTGGTCCGTCGCGTCATCAGCCGCACTGGTAAGGGGCGCATCCACATCAACGGCGCGATGGCAAACACCGCTCTTCTGTCTCAGCTCGGCAGTCGCCTGGTGCACGTCTACGGCCAACACGAACAGGCGCTCCTCTTGCGACCCGACAGCCATCTGGAGCTTCTCGACCAGTTTGCCGGGCTCGGCGACACCCGTGCCGAAATGGCCGCGGCTTATGCCGATTACCGCGACGCGTTGGAGCGTTGGCAAGCCCTCACGGCTTGCGGCGAGGTGGCGCGTCAACGTGCGGAGCTATTGCGTTTTCAAGTGGATGAATTGCGGGCGGCACGCGTGGAGGCCGGTCTCGAGGCGGCTCTGCAGCAGGAACGCGAGCGCCAGCGACATGCCGAAAAGCTGGCGCGATTGTGTCAGGAGGGTGATGAAATCCTTTACGCCGGCGACGGCGCCGTGGTCGGTGTACTGGGGCGGTTGGCGGGACAGCTCGCCGACGCTGCCCGCATCGATCCGGGGTTTGGCGAAGGGGCTGACCTGACGCGGCAAGCAGCCAGCCAGATCGAGGAAGTGGCCTTGCAGTTGCGGCGGGCCGGCGACCGCATTCGAGTCGATCCGGAGCGGCTCGACGAGGTGGAAAATAGGCTGGCGCTGCTGGCACGCTTGAAGCGCAAGTACGAGATTCCCGCCGATGCGCTACCGGGGCGCCTGGCGGCACTGGAGGCGGAGCTGGTCGTGCTCGAAGGCGGCGGCACCGACCCGGCCGCGGCGCAGCGGGAGGTCGATATCGGCGCCGAGCGGGCACTGGCCCTGGCGCAGCGGCTTTCGGCGGCTCGCCGCGCCGCGGCCGGGCGACTCGAGCGGTGCATGGGAAAGGAACTCGCAGCGTTGGGTATGGACGGGGCGCTGTTCCGCATCGAGTTCGCGCGCAGTGCCAGGGGGGCCGGCGCCGAAACCGCAACCCCGGCGGATCTGACGGCAACCGGGATTGATGTCATCGAGTTCTTCCTGTCGGCGAACCCGGGTGAAGACCCGGCGCCGCTCGCACGCATCGCCTCGGGAGGCGAACTGTCGCGCATCATGCTCGGGCTCAAAGCGCTTACCGCCGGCGCCGGGGAGGTGCCGACCCTGATCTTCGACGAGGTCGACGCCGGCATCGGCGGCGGCGTCGCAGAGCAGGTCGGACAGCGCTTGCGGGGCATCGCCCGCGGACGCCAGGTTCTCTGCATAACCCACTTGCCCCAGATCGCGGTTCTGGCGGACCACCATCTCGCAGTCGAAAAACGGGTAGCCGGCGGCCGGACCTTTACGACCGCGCGCGGACTCGATGCCGACGAGCGCGTCCGCGAGATCGGGCGCATGTTGGGACCCAGTACGGGGGTCGATGCCGAACGCTACGCCAGGCGCATCATGGCGGCGGCCCGCCCGACGGAGGATTAACCGCAACGATCACCGCAAACGGGTTTCTTGTCTTGACATTTTTGTCGCCGCGGGCATAGCATCCGCCGCGATGATGATAAGGGGGGCAAGCAGGGTCGTGAATCGTGGATCGCAGGGTAAGCCGGTGATCGTGCGCAAGGAGGGGCGATGAAGGGTGTAGCGCAGCGGTGGATGGTAGTCGGTCTGGGTGTGGCGGGGGTACTCGTGGCGGGGACGGCCTCGGCGGCCGATGTCTCCAACAATGACCGCCTCTGGCTGAACTTCACCAGGGAGACCGCGACGGTCGAACAGGGCAAGTTCCGCATCGAGACCAAAGGGTTAATCGTGTGGAATCAGGGTGATCCGAAGCTGAACATGGCCGGGTTCCCGTTGCCGAAGAATGCGGAAAGCCTCACCGGCGGCACGCTTGCTCTGCTCGGTACTTACGGCTTCATGCGCGGCGCCGAGGGGGGCTTCCAGATCACCGGCGTATGGCAGAGCTTGCAGACCAGCCCGACCAACACCTACGACAACACCGCCGATGTCGGCGATTTCCTGCTCTATGCCAAGATCGGCCGGCCGTTGAAGGAGTTGGTCGATCTTCCGGCCAATATGGACGAGATCGAAGAGATGGTCAGTCTTGGCGGCGGCATCGAGATGACGATGCCGAACGGGCCCACCAGCAAGGGCGCCGGGTCCGGTTCGTTCGGTGCAAACCCGTTCATGTCCACGCGGGTGGAACGTGGGCCATGGGCCCTGATGGGGCACCTCGGTTACTACTTCTATACTCCCGACGCTCCGGATGTGTTCACGTACGACATTTCCGGCGTCTTGCGGGCCAGCGACAGATGGGGGATCCGCTGCGAGTGGAGCGGGCGCGTGTTCCAATCGGGGCAAACGATCTGGGATGCGGTGTTCATGCCGGGCCTGGACATCAACATAACGGACCTCCTTGTCGTCCGCCCCAGCGGTATGGTGGGCAACACCAAGTATGCGCCCTCATACGGCATCGGTGTTGGCCTGGCCGCAGTGTTCTAAAGGGGAAGCGAACCGCCGGGCGGCTGCCCCGAAGGGGCCTACGTGCGGGACGGCTCGTAGGCGACGCGAACCAGCACCAGACCGTGCGGCGGGGCGGCGGCTCCCGCGGCCGTTCTGTCGCCGTGCGCGAGTAGCTCCTCGATGGCCGTCGCCGGCCGGCTGCCCAGCCCGATTTCGACCAGCGTGCCCACGATGTTGCGCACCATACACCGGAGGAAACCATTGGCCTCCACGGTGTACATGATCATGGCGCCGCGCCGCTCGACGGCGCTGGCAAGAACGATGCGGCGGGCGTGGGCGGCATCACAGTCGGCGGCTCGGAAGGCGCTGAAGTCGTGCTCGCCAAGCAGCGCCGCCGAGGCCGCGCGCATGGCAGCGACGTCCAGCACGCGCGGTATGTGCCAGGCGAAACGCCGCCAGAACGGCGACTGATAGCCGGTATTCCAGACGCGATAGGTGTATACTCGACTCGAGGCTTCGCGGCGCGGATCGAAGCCGTCGGCGACGAGGGCGGCGGTCGTTACGGTGACGTCGGGGGGAGTGAGGGCGTTTAGCGCCCGCAACAGCTTGTTCGGAGAGAGGGACCGATCGAGGGTCAAGCCGACCACTTGGCCGCTTGCGTGCACTCCCGCATCCGTACGCCCGGCTGCCGCGACACGACGCAAGCTGCCATTGAGGCGTGCGACGGCCTCCTCGATGACACCCTGCACGGTGCGCACATCGGGCTGCACCTGCCACCCCCGGAAGTCGGTCCCCTCGTACTGCACCGTCAGCTTGTACCGTGGCATATCAGGGATCGCGGCAGGACCTGGCAGACCCCGCCCCTCAGAGGTGCTCGCGGACCAATACCTCGGCGATCTGTACGGCATTGACCGCCGAGCCTTTGCGCAGATTGTCGATCGTCAGCCAGAGGTCCAGCCTTGGCGGAGGGTCGACCACTCGCACTCTGCCGACGCAGACCGCATCCTTACCCACGGTGTCGGCAGGGGTCAGGTAGCCACGGGCATCGGTCCCACTGTCGAGCACCACCCCGGGCGCGGTGCGCAGTATCTCCTGCGCTTCGGCCGCCGTCAAAGGACGTTCCGTGTCGATCGTGGCGGCGACGCCGACGCCAAAGAACACGGGAACACGTACTCGGGTAATGCTGGATGGAAGATCGGGGGTTTCGAGCAATCTGCGCAACCCCGCGACGGCGCGCGTTTCCTCGCTCGACGACCCTCCCGCCAGCGGCTCGCCGACCAGAGGTATCGCGTTGAAGGCCAGCCGCTGCGGAAAGACGTCGTGACCCGGGCTGCGTCCGTTTAACAGATCGACGGTTTCGCGCTGCAACTCCTCTACGCCCGCGCGCCCCATCGTGGAAGCGGGCTCGAGGGTCGTGGCCACCAATCCGCGCAGGCCCGCGGCGTTGCGAACCGGGGCGAGTGCGACGGCAAGCGCAACGACTGCGGGGTCAGGTGTGGCCAGAACTCGCCGGTTGGTGTAGTCGGCGACGGCGGCGGCATTCACTTCCGGCACCACCAGCGGTACGGTCGGGTCACCGGCGTGGAGTTGGGTGAGGTCGATCACGACTGCTCCGTCGGCGGCCGCCCGCGCGGTCCATTCGGCACTGACGGCCTCGGCGGCAGCGAGAAAAACGAGGTCCGTCCCGGCAAAGCGGGCACCTTCCAGCAACTCGACCCGTGCCGTCAGATCGCCACATCTCGCCGTATCGCCGGCGGTCTGCACCGAAGCATACAACTGCAGCGCGCCGAGCGGGAAGCCACGCTGTTCGAGGACGGCGACGATTTCGGCGCCGACCAGACCCGTCGCACCAACGACGGCCACCGAGTATGTGCGGTCTTTCACCCGATCTCCGGTTCCAGCGGCACGGACGCCTTCAAGGGCCGACGTCGGCCTGGTGTTGACGGTAGCGTGACCGTCGATGTTCGAGTTTGTTGAGCGCATTGACGAACGCGAGGGCACTGGCGTGGATGATGTCGGTATGCGCGCCCTGTCCGTTGGCGGTAACGCCGTCCGCGTCGATGAGACACGAAACCTCGCCGAGAGCGTCGGTGCCGCCGGTTATGGCTTTAACGGCGTAGCGCTCGAGCCTGGGGTGTACGCCGGTGATGTCGGCGATGACCTTGTAGCAGGCGTCGACCATGCCATCGCCGGTGCCTTCGCCGTAGCGTTCCTGCCCGTCGATGCGCAGGCGTACCGCGGCCCGCGGCAGCGCCGAGGTAGATGCCGTGACGTCCAGCTCCAGCAGTTCGTATCGGTCGGGTGCCCGGACCGCCTCTTCGGTGACGATCGCGAGCAGGTCTTCGTCGTAAACGCTCTTCTTCAGGTCGGCCAGCGCCTTGAACCGGGTGAAGGCCTTGTTCATGTCGACGTCGTACAGGTCGATGCCAAGTTCCTTGAGTCGCATCGCGAAGGCGTGGCGGCCCGAGTGTTTACCGAGCACAAGGGTATTGCTGCTGATACCCACCGACTCCGGCCGCATGATCTCGTAGGTGAGCTTGTCCTTGAGCACGCCGTCCTGGTGAACTCCGGCCTCGTGGGCGAAAGCATTGGCGCCGACGATCGGTTTGTTGGCGGGGACGGTCAGGCCGGTGACTTGCGCCAGCAGCCTACTGGCAGGGAAGATCTGCTCGGTTTGGATGCCCGTGTGGAGATGGAAGAAGTCGTCGCGCGTCTTGACCGCCATCACGACTTCCTCGAGCGAGGTGTTGCCGGCTCGTTCGCCGATGCCGTTTATCGTGCACTCGATCTGGCGGGCGCCGTTGCGGACGGCAGCCAGCGAGTTGGCTACGGCCATGCCCAGGTCGTTGTGGCAGTGCGCGCTCCAGCGTATCCGATCGCCCCCCGGGGTAGTGCCGATCACGTAACGGAAGAGGGCGCCATACTCCTCGGGCACCGCATAGCCCGTGGTGTCCGGGACGTTGATCGTCGAAACCCCCGCCTTGATGACCGCGGTGAACACCTTGACCAGGTATCCCGGGTCCGATCGAGAGGCATCTTCGGCGGAAAACTCGACATAGTCGATGTGCTTGCGGGCGAACTCGACCGCCCAGCAGGCGGCGTCGATTACTTCCTGCCGACTCATCGAAAGCTTACGTTCGAGGTGCAGATCCGAGGTGGCGATAAAGATGTGGATGCCTGGCCGTTTGGCTTTCTTCACCGATTCCAGAGCCTGAGTGATGTCGGCTTCGCGGGTGCGCGCCAGACTGAGCACAATGGGGCGCGCCACCGCCTCGGCTACTCTGGCGACGGAATCGAAGTCGCCGGGGGACGAAACGGCAAATCCCGCTTCGATGACGTCCACACCGAGCTTCTCGAGCTGGCGGGCAATAACGATCTTTTCCTCGACATTCATCGTCGCGCCCGGCGACTGCTCGCCGTCGCGCAGAGTGGTATCGAAGATCCAGACTTGGTTCGGGTCGGCGGTCATGACTCTCCCTCCGTTTGCGGCGCTGCAAACACGAAGGGCCACGGGGGGAGCTGCCCGTGGCCCTTCTAAAACAAACCTGCCACGGGCGGGGCTCCCGCCCGTGGCGTCGTTTCGCAGCGTCAGTTTTGCCTACGCCGCTCCAGACGCTCCGGGCGGGCCCGGAAGCAACAGTTCCGCAAGGAGCAACCCGAGCTTCTGGATCGACGCGAACATGTTTTGCACCTAATCGACGGCTGGAGGGTTGTCAAGCATGGTTTCGCGTGGCGGGCGGCCGTCGGCGCCCTGGCCGCGGTTCAGCCGGCGCCCGCGCAGGCGCCGCAGCCGCAGCCATCCCCAGCGCACCGGACCGGAAGCTGCGTAGCACCAGAATACGGCGAACAACATGATCTGCGGCTCGGCAATCAGCAGCATCAGGAGCACGATGCCGGCGATCAGCAGCGAGAAAGGGTGGCGTCGGTAAAGGTCTCCCTCTTTGAAGCTGAAGAACTTGACCGCGCTGACCATCAGTCCGGCAAGGGCGTAAGTCACAAACAACAGCAAGAGGTTAGCGTAGGTCGGACCGTCGCCGCCGAACCGGTAGTAAACGAGGACGCTCGACGCGATGACCTCGGCGGCCGCCGGGATCGGAAGCCCGGTGAAAAGCCGCTTCTCGCCGACGTCGTACTGGACGTTGAAGCGCGCCAGTCGCAGCGCCCCACACGTAACGTACAGAGACGCCGCCAGCCAGCCCCACGTGCGAAGGGGCTCCAGCGCCCAGCGATAAACCAGGATGCCCGGGGCGACACCGAAGGCCACCAGGTCCGACAGCGAGTCGTATTCGATGCCGAATCGGCTGGTGGTGCGCGTCAACCGCGCGATCCGCCCGTCGAGGACATCGAACACGTTGGCGACCAGCACGGCGATGGCCGCCGACAGGAAGTCGCCGCGCATACTGGCGATGATCGAATAGAACCCGGCGAACAACCCGCCTGTGGTGAGGAGATTCGGGAGCAAATAGACACCCCGATGCAGAGGGCGGCGCGGTCCGTCGGGACGAACCGGCGCGGCGGCGGATGCGAAACCCATCAAGGCCACTCCGCCAGTACCGTTTCGCCGGCAACGGCACGGTCACCCACCGCAACACGAACGCGAGCCGCCCGGGGCAGATAAACGTCGGCGCGCGAGCCGAACTTGATCATGCCGTAACGCGATCCTTGCTCGACCCGGTCTCCGGGTCGCAGTCGGCAGACGATGCGCCGCGCGACAAACCCGGCGATCTGTACGCAGCACAGCCTCCTGCCCGCATCGTCTTCGAGCAATACCGCCGTTTGTTCGTTATCGAGCGAGGCCTTGTCGGCAAAAGCACGGAAGTATTTTCCCGGATGGTGGTGCACATCGAGAACCCGGCCGCTAACCGGGGCACGATTCACGTGCACGTTCAGAGGCGACATGAAGATGCTCACGATAGTCGCGTCCGTATGGAGAAAGCGCTCGTCCCGGACCGTCCCCATCTTGATAATACGCCCGTCGGCCGGGGCGAGGATCAGGCGAGGATCCGCGGGGCAGTTCCGTTCCGGGTCGCGAAAGAAACTGACGGCGAACACCGTCGCGGCGGCTGCGACGGACGCGGCGACCGTCCAGCCGAGGACGTACAACACCGCCGTTGCCAGCGCGGCGGCGGCGATCGAGTGCAGGCCGTCGCGGGCAATGGGCACACGCCAGCCACGCGCGGAATTCGTTGCCGTCAGCTCTTGCTCCTGTCGACGAGGCGGTCGCTCGTCAGCCACGGCATCATCTCTCGTAGCCGGGCGCCCACCTCCTCGATCGGGTGACGGGCCGCCTCCCGGCGCAGTTCGCGGAAGTGAGGCATGCCGCAGCGGTACTCCGTAATCCATTCCTCGGCGAACCTGCCGCTCTGGATTTCTTCGAGAATGGCCCGCATTGCGGCACGGGTCTCTTCGCCGATCACACGCCGGCCGCGCGTCATGTCGCCGTACTCGGCCGTGTTGCTGATCGAGTAACGCATGTTGGCGATGCCGCCCTCATAAATGAGGTCGACGATGAGCTTCACTTCGTGCACGCACTCGAAGTACGCCATCTCCGGTGCGTAGCCCGCAGCGATGAGGGTCTCGTAACCGGCGCGCATCAGTTCCGTGAGGCCACCGCAGAGAACGGCTTGCTCGCCGAAAAGGTCCGTTTCGGTTTCTTCTTTGAACGTGGTTTCGAGGACGGCCGCGCGCGTACCGCCGATGCCCTTGGCGTAGGCGAGACCGATCTCCCTGGTGTTGCCGGTGGGGTCCTGATGGATGGCCAGCAAGCACGGCACGCCCCGACCCTTCTGAAACTCGCTGCGCACGAGGTGCCCGGGTCCCTTTGGCGAAACCATGAAGACGTTAACGCCGGGTGGCGGCACCACGCGTCCGAAGTGGATGTTGAAACCGTGCGCAAAAGCCAGGTACTTCCCGTCCCGCGCGCCCGGAGCGATATCCCTGGCGTACATCTCCCCGCACAGCTCGTCGGGGACCACGATCATGATCACTTCCGCGGCGGCCACCGCAGCCGCCGTTTCCATGACGTGCAGTCCGGCGGCGGCCGCCTTCGCCCATGACGGTCCGTCCCGGCGCAACCCAACCACGACATCGATGCCGCTGTCGTGGAGGTTGTTGGCGTGAGCGTGGCCCTGACTGCCGTACCCGATGATCGCGACTTTCTTGCCGCCGAGGTGTCGCAGATTCGCGTCGGCGTCACCGTATACGGTCATGCCGCACGTCCTGCCTCCGCCTCTTCGCGGGCGTTCAGCACGCGCGTGCCCCGGTGCATGGCGACTCGGCCAGTGCGGGCAATCTCCTTGATGCCGATCGGACGCAAGAGCTCGATCATTGCCTTGACCTTCTCTTCGCTACCCGTGACCTCGATAATGAACGACCGCGGACCGACATCGACGATCTTGGAACGGAATATGTCCACGATGTTCATGAGTTCAGCCCGTGCCGCGCCTTCGGCCGCAACTTTGATCAGCGCCATTTCGCGTTCGACGTGCTGGGTCTCGGCATAGTCCGATACGGTAATGACGGCGATGAGCTTGTTGAGTTGCTTCTCGATCTGGTCGACCACCGCATCGTCCCCGCGCGTTACCAGCGTGATGCGCGAAACGGTGGGATCGAGCGTCTCGGCCACCGTGAGACTCTCGATGTTGAAGCCACGAACGCTGAACAGACCGGCAACCCGCGCGAGGACGCCGAATTCGTTTTCCACCAGCACGGATATGGTGTGTTGCATAGGATCCCTTTCCGGCACCCGCGACGGTGCCGTCAGGAAGCGCCGAGGTATTGGCGATGCGGATACGGCTCAGCCCGCTGCGGCTCGGCGTACGCCGGCACGATGCTGTTCCAGAATCTGCATGATCTTGTCTTTACCGCTGAGCTTGCGCTTCTGCAGTTGCTTGCGCTCGATCTCCTGCTCCGGACTCAGATAGAGCCGGTGATTGAACTCCTCGAGTTGTCGCTCGAGATCGAGGTGCTCCTCGTAAAACGTCTTGAGCTCGGCGTCTTGGTCGAGGAGCGTCCGGATGAAATCTTCGTCTTTCTTCTCCATCGCGCGTTCTCCGTCGGTCGGGGGACGATGAGCTTTAGCGCACCCCCGGCGGCGTGTCAAACGGTGCGGAATCGGCAAAATGCAAGCAATTCAATGGCTTAGCGAATCTGCGCCTGTGCGTCGGGCGCACGGACGTAGAATGGTTCCAGCCCTCGGCCGGCGGCGGCGATGCCGCTGCGCAGCCGCGCAAGGGCCAGCCGCGCCACGATGCTTGCGCGCGGACCGTACTCCGGCCACGGCAGAACAGTGGCGCCATGGCCGAGCCTCTCCGTGAGGAAGGTGCCATAACGCACCACCGCATCGCCGAGAATCGTGCATGGCGCAGGAAGCGTCGTTACCAGCCGTTCGGGAGTGAGCAGACGGGCTTCGAGATGCGTTCGCCACTCGGTACCCGCCCGCTCGAAGCATGCCGCGTATACTTCGCCCATGCGGGCGTCGAGCAGCGGACACACGGCGCCCCCTGCCATCGGGGCGGCGTGGGCCAGAGCCTCGAGAGTCGAGATGGGCACGACTTGCGCTCCCGTGGCGCAGGCGATCCCCTGCGCCACGCTCAAGCCTACCCGCAATCCCGTAAACGATCCGGGACCTGCCGATACCGCGATGGCCTCGACGCTCTCGATGCCACACCCACCCTCCTGCAACACTGCGTCGATCAGGGGCAAGATCGCGGTCGTGTGGCTGCTGCTGTCGACGGTGACCTCAGCCAGAACCAGATCGTCCTCCACGACGGCGACCGTTGCCCGGCGCGTCGCTGTGTCGACCCCGAGGACACGCATCGATATCAGCCCCAGCCCTGAACGACGCGCAGGATGTCGTTGTAGAAAGCGAAGGCCATCAGGGCGATGAGGAGAACCAACCCGACCTGCTGGGCGATCTCGCGATGGCGCGTGTCGAGCGGCCGGCGCAGGATTGCCTCGGCGGCAAAGAACAGCAAGTGGCCGCCGTCGAGGATCGGAATGGGCAGGAGGTTGAGCACCCCGAGGTTGACGCTGATCACGGCCATGAAGTGCAGCAGATATTCCAGGCCCAACCGCGCCTGCTGACCGGCCGCCTGCGCAATCAGGATCGGCCCACCGATCTGATCGCGCGGGATGCGTCCCTGTACCATCTTGACGAGGCTCACGAACAGCGTCTCGATCCACCAACCGGTCTGCTGCACTCCCATCGCGGCGCCTTCGAGAACACCGACGTCCTGCTTGTCGAAGCCGCGTTCGATGCCGATGACGTACGCGGTTCCGACCGTCTCGCCGAAGATATTCTTGTCGGGCCGAGCCTCCGGGGTAACCGACAGATCGAACGACCCGCCGTCGCGAGAAACCGTGAGCTGCAGCGGTTTCCCGCCGCTGCCGCGAATGAGCTCGGACAGACGGTCCCACTGCGACACCGGGGCGCCGTCCACGGCGGTGATGACGTCGTCCGCCTTCAGACCGGCGGCGGCGGCCGGCATGTTCTCCATGACCCCACCGACCTTGGCGACCTCGGTGGGGATACGCGCGCCGTACACCATGAACACCAGGCTGAAGGCGATCGCGGCGAAAAGGAGGTTGGCCCCGGGACCGGCGAGGACGATCGCCATCCGGGTCCAGATTGACTGGGTCTGAAAAGCGATGTCGCGGTCGGCCGGAGCGACCTCTTCTTCCGGGTCCTCGCCGACCATTTTGACGTAGCCGCCAAGGGGAATGGCGCTGATGACGTATTCCGTTTGGCCGATCTGCTTGCCGACGATCTTCGGCCCGAAGCCGATCGAGAACTTGAGGACGCCGACGCCGGCGCGCTTGGCAACGAGGAAATGGCCGAGCTCGTGAAAGAGAATGAGGAAGCCCAGCACGAAGACGGCTGCGACGATGGTGGTGACCATTAGCGCTCCTGGGGAGTCCGTGGCTCAGGGGGTCAGATACAAATAATAGTACAGAAAGGTGACCGGAAAAAGGAGACTATCGAGCCGGTCGAGGAAGCCGCCGTGGCCTGGGAACATCCAGCCGGACTCCTTGACCCCGAACGTGCGCTTCATCGCCGATTCGCTCAAATCCCCGACCTGGCCCAGCACGTCCATGACCGCCGCGATGCCGACCGCTTGTGCCCAGCCGATGGTCGGCAAGAAGAGCAACTTGGCGAGCGCCCCTGCGGCCAGGCTGGCAATGAACATCCCGACCGCGCCTTCGATCGTCTTGCCGGGGCTGACTCGCGGGATGAGCTTGTGGCGTCCCCAGGTGCGGCCGACGAAGTACCCGGCGGTGTCGCCGGCCATGGCAATGAGGAGTACGAAGATGACCCACCGCGGTCCGGCTACCGATTCGGCGCCGTGCAGCCAGACGAAGTGCGGCATCAGGAGTCCGACGTAGAGCAGGCCAACGAGAGCCAGGCCGGCATCGTGGAGGCCGCGTTCGAAATCGGCGCGAAAGACCACTACCCACACCAGCAGCGTCACGACGGCCAGCGCGACCGCACCCGCGAGCAGTTGCGCGTCGTGCCGGCTGACGCCGGCTACGACCATCGCGGCTCCGAGAGCAACGGTAATCGTGCGTTCGGCCGGGCGGCTCGGAAACGCCATGACCGCGTATTCGAGGATGCCACCGACGGCGATCACGCCGACGACGGCTGCAAAGAGGAGCGGTGGGCCCGACAGGATCAGAAGAAGGAGTAGCGGGATGACAACGGCAGCCGTCGCCAACCTAGCGCGCAGCACGCAACTGTTCCCTCTCGGCGCCGGGGTCTGGTACGCGCCCGAATCGACGTTGCCGCTGCTGGTAGTGCTGCAACGCCGCGACAAACTGCTTCTCTCGAAATTCCGGCCATAACGTCGGCGTGATGTAAATTTCGCTGTACGCCAACTGCCAGAGAAAGAAGTTCGACACCCGCATCTCGCCGCTGGTGCGAATCAGCAAATCGGGGTCGGGAATCCCGGCGGTGTCGAGGTAGCCTTCGAAAAGCCGCTCGTCGATCTCGTCGGCCTTCAGTCGCCCGTCGCGCACCTCCTGCGCCAGGGTCCGGGCCGCCGTTACGACGTCCTGCCGGCCGCCGTAACTGACGGCGAGAACCACGGTCATGGTGCGATTACGCTTCGTGGCCTCGATCGCGGCGCGGAGGTCCTCTTGCAGCGGCAGCGGCAGACGCTTGATGTTGCCGATGGCGCGCAAGCGGATGTCGTTCTTCATCATCTTGCCGAGTTCGCTGCGCAGGTAGCGCCGCAGCAACGCCATCAGGGCGTTCACTTCGCGGCGCGGGCGGTGCCAGTTCTCGGTGGAGAAGGCGAACAGGCTGAGATACTCGATGCCCAGACGGCGGCTAGCTTCGACGACGGCGCGGACCGAGTCCTTGCCGCGGCGGTGCCCCTCGATACGGCTGAGTCCGCGTTGCTCGGCCCAACGCCCGTTGCCATCCATGATCACGGCAACGTGACGGGGCAATCGGTCGAGGTCCAGATTGGCCGTGAGAACGTTTGGCACTCCTCAGACCTCCATGATCTCGGCTTCTTTGCCCTTGAGCACCTGATCGACCCGCTCGATACCCGCATGGGTTATGGCATCGATCTTTTCCTGGGCGCGATGGAGGTCGTCTTCGGTGATCTCGCCGTCTTTCTGCAACGTCTTGAGCATGTCGATCGAGTCGCGCCGGTGGTTCCGTACGGAGACGCGGTAGTCCTCGGCGAGCTTACGCACGTGCTTGACGATGTCGCGGCGGCGCTCTTCGGTCAACTCGGGGATGGGAACCCGCACCACCTTGCCGTCGTTGATCGGTGTCAGCCCCAGATCGGATTGTTGGATAGCCTTTTCGATCTGGGCGAGGACGCTCTTATCGTACGGCTGGATCAGCAACAGACGCGGCTCCGGGGCTGAAAGCCCGGCGAGCTGATTCAACGGCGTGCGAGTACCGTAATAATCCACCGTGATGCCTTCGAGGAGGGCAGTCGAGGCGCGGCCGGTGCGGGTGCGCGCCAATTCGCGGCGGAACGCCGTGACGGTCCGTTCCGTTTCCTTCTTGAGCTCTTCGATCACCTCGTCGGTCATGGCCGTCAGTGTACGATCGTGCCGATGGCGTCGCCGCGGACCGCGCGGCCGATGTTGCCGCGGGTGTTGAGGTCGAAGACGATGACCGGCAGCTTGTTGTCCATGCAGAGGGTAATGGCGGTCGAATCCATCACCTTGAGGTGGCGGTTCAGGAAGTCAATATACGACAGTTCGACGAACTTCTTGGCCGTCGGAGTCTTCTTGGGGTCGGCGTCGTATATGCCGTCGACGTTGGTGGCCTTCAGTATGACCTGGGCATTGATTTCCACGGCGCGCAGGCTGGCGGCCGTGTCGGTGGTGAAGAACGGGTTCCCGGTTCCGGCCGCAAAGATAACGATGCGGCGCTTTTCGAGGTGCCGAGTAGCCCGCCGGCGGATGTAAGGCTCCGCGATCTGTTGCATGCTGATGGCGGACATGACCCGTGTAAGCACACCGGCGCGCTCGAGGGCGTCTTGCAAGGCCAGGGCATTGATCACCGTGGCGAGCATTCCCATGTAATCGGCGCTGGCCCGTTCCATCCCACGGGCCGTGCCGGCGACCCCGCGGAAGATGTTACCGCCACCGATCACGATGGCCAGTTCGCACCCGAGGCTATGGACGTGCTGGATTTCGCCGGCAATGTCGGCGAGGGTGCCGGGGTCGATGCCATACCCGTTCGCGGGCATAAGCGCCTCGCCGCTCAGCTTGAGCAGGACGCGCCGGTACCGCAGTTCCGCCGGCTCCCGACCTGGCGGGGCCGCGCTCGATGACGCCGGATCCACTCTCGCCTCAATCCGCCTGCTCCGCCGTTTCTCCGAGTTGAAACCGCGCGAAGCGTCGGACGACGATGTTCTCGCCCAACGACGCTACCGCGTCGGTCACGAGCTGCGCCACGGTCTTTTGCGGGTCCTTGATGAACGCCTGCTCCAGGAGACACACGTCGGCGAAGTACTTCTCGACCTTGCCGTCCACGATCTTCTCGACCACCGCGGCGGGCTTGCCACTGCCGGCCGCCTGTGCCCGGTAAATCTGACGCTCCGCTTCGATGGTGGCGGGGTCGACGTCCTCGCGGCGGACAACGCGCGGGTTGGCCGCCGCCACCTGCATGGAAAGATCCTTCACCAGCGCCTGGAACTGCGGGGTCCGCGCGACGAAATCCGTCTCGCAATTAACTTCGACGAGCACCCCGATCTTGCCGTTCGCATGTATATACGAACCGACCAGCCCCTCGCTGGCAGCCCGGGAGGACTTCTTCGCTGCCGCGGCGAGCCCCTTCTCCCGTAAGTAAGTGACCGCCTTTTCCAGGTCGCCAGCGCTCTCGGCCAGTGCGCGCTTGCAGTCCATGATGCCGGCCCCCGTCTTTTCGCGGAGGTCGCGCACCTGGGTGGCGCTGACTTCGCTCATCCCGCCTCTCCTTCCGCGCCGGAGGGCGCGGATTCCCCCGGAGCGGCAGCCTCGGCAGCGGGCGCGACTTCGGGGGCGCTGTCACCCTTCGCCTTCTCCTCCAGTACCGAGCGGCCCTCGATTATGGCGTCGGCGATCGCCGTGCAAAACAGCCGGATGGCGCGGATCGCATCGTCGTTACCCGGGATCTTGTAGTCGATCACGTCGGGATCGCAGTTGGTGTCGACCACCGCAACGACGGGGATGCGGAGCTTGTTAGCTTCCTTTATGGCGATCTCTTCCTTCTTGGGATCGATGACAAAGAGGGCGTCCGGCAACTTGCGCATCGCCTTGATGCCGCCGAGCGACCCGAGCAGCTTGTCGCGCTCGCGCGAGATCCCGAGCATCTCCTTCTTCGTCAGTGCGTCGGCCATCGCCGGGTCTTCGAGAATCTCCTCGCACTTCTTCAGACGGTCGATGCTCTGCTTGATGGTCTGGAAATTCGTCAGCGTGCCCCCCAGCCAACGGGTGTTCACGTAGAACGCACCGCCGCGCTCGGCTTCTTCCCGAATGGCGTCCTGGGCCTGCTTCTTGGTGCCGACGAAGAGAATCAAGCCTCCCTTGCCGGCAAGGTCGCGCACGAAATTATACGCGGTCTCGAACAACTTGACGGTGCGTTGGAGATCGATGATGTAAATCCCGTTGCGGGCGCCGAAGATGTAAGGCTTCATCTTCGGGTTCCAGCGGCTGGTCTGGTGGCCGAAATGGACACCGGCCTCCAAGAGCTGCTTCATGCTGACTTCCGGCATATCGAGGGTCTCCGTTCGTCCGTTTCCTTAAAAATCCATCGTTATCAGAAAGCTCTGTCGCCTCGCAACCTCGTCCTACTGGTTCATCGAGTCGAGGAACTCCTGATTGTCCTTGGTGTCCTGAATCTTGTCGATCAAGAACTCCATCGCCTCGACGGGGTTCAACTGCGACAACAGCTTGCGCAAAATCCAGACCCGGGCGAGCTTGTCCTTGCCCAGTAGGAGTTCTTCCTTCCGCGTCCCGGATCGGTTGATGTCGATCGCCGGGAAGATGCGTTTGTCGATCAGCCGGCGATCCAGATGGATCTCCATGTTGCCCGTGGCCTTGAACTCCTCGAAGATCACCTCGTCCATGCGGCTGCCGGTGTCGACCAGGGCAGTCCCCATGATGGTCAGGCTGCCGCCGTCCTCGATGTTGCGGGCGGCACCGAGGAACTTCTTGGGCTTGTGCAGGGCATTGGAGTCCACGCCGCCGGAGAGGATCTTGCCGCTCGGCGGGACCACCGTGTTGTAGGCGCGCGCCAGCCGCGTGATGCTGTCGAGCAAGATCACCACATCGCGCCCGTGCTCGACCAGCCGCTTGGCCTTTTCGATCACCATTTCGGCGACCTGCACGTGCCGGGTGGCCGGTTCGTCGAACGTCGAACTGATCACCTCGCCCTGCACCGAGCGCTGCATGTCGGTCACTTCCTCGGGCCGTTCGTCGATGAGCAGCACGATGAGGACGACTTCCTTGTGGTTGCGCGTGATGCCGTGGGCGATGTTCTGCAGCATCATCGTCTTGCCGGTACGCGGCGGGGCGACGATGAGCCCGCGGGTGCCTTTGCCGATGGGGGTGAACAGATCGATGAGCCTAGTCGTGTACTCCTCGGGATCGTGCTCCAGTCGCAACTGCTCGTTCGGGTAAAGCGGCGTCAGGTTGTCGAAGAGAATCTTGTCGCGCGCCTTCTCCGGCTCCTCGTAATTGATCTTCTCGACCTTGAGGAGCGCGAAGTACCGCTCGCCCTCCTTCGGGGGACGAATCTGGCCTTCGACGACATCGCCAGTGCGCAGATTGAACCGGCGAATCTGGCTGGGCGATATGTAGATGTCGTCCGGACCGGGAAGATAGTTGTAATCCGGTGCCCGGAGAAAACCGAAGCCGTCGGGCAAGATCTCCAACACGCCCTCGCCAAACACCGATCCGTTTTGCTCGGTCTGTGCGCCCAGGATCGCGAAGATCAACTCCTGCTTGCGCATGTTCGAGGCGCCCTCGACGTTGAGGTCCTTGGCGATCTGCGCCAAATCGCCGATCTTCTTCTCTTTGAGAACCTTGAGGTTGAGGGAGCCTTCTTTGCCGGGCAAGACCGCAGAGGCCGCGTGACTCTCGACTTGATGAACCTCCGCCTTCACCGGGCGGACATCGGCGGTTTCTTCAGTGTCCGCGGAGCGCCGACGGCGCTCGACTCGATGCGCACCTCCAGCGGCGGCTTGTTTGGTCCTCCCGACGGCTTCGTCGGCCATGCGTGGTTCCCCTCTCTGGGCAGTTGGAGTGGTATGGGAGTGTTGGGCGCCGCGATCGGCTCAGTCGACGCCGGCGCAAGAGGCGATGGTCGATATTACCGATGCGACGCGGCGGAACGTAGTTAATGCCCATACGGTTGTCAAGCCGACTTGCGCTTCAGCGTCTCGCGTAACCCCGCCATGTCCGCCGGCAGCGGCGCCCGGAACGCGACGGCGGCCCCAGTGCGCGGATGGCGAAACGCCAGCTGCTCGGCGTGCAACGCCTGACGGCCGGCCACGCTCGGCCGTCCGCCGTGGCCGTACAACTTGTCTCCCACGATCGGATGGCCGATGGCCGCGAGATGGACCCGCAATTGGTGGGTTCGGCCGGTGTGCGGGAAGAGCCGCAGCAGCGTCACTCCGTCGATTCGTTCGAGGACCTCGAACTCCGTTACCGCTTCTCGTCCCGCCGGCCGCACCGCCATGCGCTTCCGCTCTACTGGATGGCGGCCGATGCGAGCGGCGATCGTGCCGCGGTCCTTGCGCACCCGTCCCCAGACGAACGCCACGTATTGCTTGGTCACCTTTCGCGCCCGGAACTGCGCCGCCAGGTCTGCCAGCGTGATCGCGTCCTTGGCGACCACGAGAACCCCCGAAGTGTCCTTGTCGAGTCGATGGACGATGCCGGGGCGCGCCGGGTCGAGCCCCGGGCGCGGACCGTGCCAGTGGTTCAGCAGGGCGTTGACCACCGTCCCGCGCCAGTTCCCGGGCGCGGGATGCACCACCAACCCGGGGGGCTTGTCTATCACCAGGATCCAGTCGTCCTCGTAAAGGATGTCCAGGTCGATCGCCTCCGGTGCCGCTTCGGCTGGGGCGAGCTGGGCGGGCACGGCGACCACGCTAATCCGCTGCCCGACGCGCAGCAGCGTGCCGGCCTTCACGACCGCTTCGTCGACACGGACATGGCCGGCGGCGATCAGGCGCTGCACCTGGGCCCGGGAACCCCAGCTGCCCCTGGCCGCGAGAAAACGATCCAGACGCTCTCCGGCAGCCGCCGCCTCGACAACGATTATCTGCGCGGTCACCGGGTTTTTGGGTTGGTCAGCAGGGCGCGCGCCGCGGCGACGTCGCGGGCGATCTGTTCGGCCAGCGCCGCCGGACTTGAAAAGCGCTGTTCACCCCGCAGTTGCTTGACGAAAGTGATATCGAGGCGCTGGCGGTACAGATCGCCGCGCCAATCGAGCAGATGGACCTCGAGGCTGCGCTTCATGTCCGCAAAGGTCGGTCGTACACCGATGTTGGCGACACCCAGGCGCTGCCCCGCGCCGGTGCGCACGCGCACCGCGTAAACTCCATCGGGCGGCAGTACGAGGCCCGGCACCCGCAGGTTGGCGGTCGGGAATCCGAGGCCGTGGCCGCGCGCCGCGCCATGAACGACGTGGCCGGCAACGCTGGGTGGACGCCCGAGGAGAAGCGCGGCACGTTCGAGGTCGCCGTGACCGATCGCGTGCCGAACCGCCGAGCTGCTCACCAGCATGCCGCCCGCTTCGACGGGTCCGACGATCTCCACGTCGAAACCGTATTGGACACCCCATTGGCGCAGCGAATCGCCGTGCCCCTCCCGGTTGTGACCGAAGTTCACACGGTGGCCTACGACCACGGCGCGGACGCCGAGGTTCTCGATCAGCAGTCGGCGAACGAAATCCTCGGCGGTTACGGCGGCAAACTCGCGGGTGAAGCGCTGGACGACGATGGCCTCGATGCCGAACTCTGCGATCAGCTCGAGGCGAGCCCGCCAGTCGGTGATCAGGCGCGGCGCGCGCTCGGGTGTCAGCACTGCCGCGGGGTGTGGACGGAACGTGATGACGATCGGGTCGCCGTCGAGTGCACGGGCGCGGGTCACCAGCCGCCGGAGGATCTCCTGATGGCCACGGTGCACGCCGTCGAAATTGCCGAGGGTGAGCACCGGCGCCCGGAACCGACGACCGATTCGCTCGAGGTGGCGCAGAATCGTCATGACGTGCGACCGGCCTGGCGCCGCGGCCCGCGCCGCGCGTCAATCGCCGAGGGCCTGCAACTTGCGCCGCGCCTGCTCGGCTTCCGGCGCCGAACCGTGCTGGCTGATCAGTTTCTGGAGCACCAGGCGGGCGTCTATCTTGTCGCCCGAATCCGCAAACGCGTCCGCCATCAGCAGCAGGGCTGCCGGCACGCGATCGCCCTTCGGATACTTCAAGACCAGGTCGTTCAGTTCGATGATGGCGCGGCTGTAATCGCGCTGAGAGTAGTAACAGGAACCTATCCAGTATTGAGCGTTGTCGGCGATCGCGTTCTTCGGATTGCGCCGGATGAGGTCGCGCAGCTTCGGCACCGCCTGGTTGCAGCGCCGCTCCCGCACCAGCCCGAGCGCCTCCCGATACTCGTTCTCGACCTGGCCCTCGGGCAGCGCGGCCTCCTCCCGGTTCAACGCGGCATCCATTCCGGAAGCCTGTATCGGCGTCGGTTCCGGCGTCGCCGCCTCGGCCCCCGGCGGGGTCTCGTTCGCGAGCGGCGTCTCCGTGGCGGTCGGCGTCGGTGGGATCACGCCCCGCCGGTCTTCGAGCGCCGTGACGCGTGCGTCAAGGGAGTTCATGCGCTGCAGGACGGTGCCGGACGGCGCCCCACTACCCGCCCGGCCGCCTCCCATATCGCCGCGGAGGATTTCCATGCGCCGGCGCAAGCCGTCGATGGCGACCTGCTGATCCGCAACCAGCGCCCGGGTTTCGCGCAACTCTTGCTTGATCTGAAGGTAATCGGCGCGCGTAGCGCAGCCCACCGCAGCCAGCGGTAGCAAGACGACCCACAGCAGCCGGCGACGAGAAATCACGCGTTCACTGGTTGAGGACCACGAAGTGGCAACGCCGGTTCTCCGCCCAGCACTCCTCGGTGTGCTCGCGGCACAGCGGTAGCTCCTCGCCATAGCTGATCGTGCCGAGGCGGTCCGCAGCGATGCCAAGTGTAACCAAATAGTCCTTCGCCGACCTGGCGCGTTTGGCGCCAAGAGCGAGGTTGTATTCGACCGTGCCACGCTCGTCGCAATGCCCTTCGATTTCCACACGCGATTTCGGGTGATCCTTGAGCCACTCCGCACTACCACGGAGCACGCTGCGGGCGTCATCGTCAAGCTCGTACGAGTCGAAAGCGAAGTTGATGTCCTTGAGAGGACCTTCCTCGGCACCGAGGTCTTCGCCTTCCTTGAAGCGTTCCAAGCTTCCGCCCGGTGTCACACCTTCTTCGCTTATGCCGGTGCCCGTACCTTCGTCGCCGGCGCCCTTCTTCTTGCTCGAACAACCGGCGCTGCCGGCGATCAGTACCACGGCGACCAGCGCCACCGATACCAGCCGCTCAAACATACTCCTCCTCCCTAGGCCCGCCGATCAATCGAGCCACCCCGACCAGGCGGGGGAGCTATCATCTCCCCCCCCATCAGTCAATTGAACCTGGGTCGCGCCCGACTCGTCGGTTGCAAACAGCTTCTTGCTACCCGTGCGCGACGAGCTGAAAACCAGGTAGCGCCCGTCCGGCGACCAACTCGGGTCCTCGTTGTTGCCGCTTCCCCGCGTCAGCTGTCGCGGGTCAGTGCCTTCCGGAGTCACCGTAAACACGTTGAACTCCCCACCGCCGCGGTTGACGTAGGCGATGCGATCCCCCTTTGGAGACCACGCCGGCGAGGTGTTGTAATTGCCGCTGTGGGTAATGCGGCGCGGTTCGCCACCGTCGGCATTGACGATGTAGATTTGTGGTCCACCGCTGCGGTTCGAGCAGAAGGCCAGTCGCCGCCCGTCCGGAGACCAGGTCGGCGATACGTCGATGCCCCAGTGGCTGGTTACGCGGCGCAGCAACTGACCGTCCGCACTGAGGACGGCGATCTCGACGTTGCCCTCGTCCTCGATCGCAACCGCGATGCGGGAGCCGTCCGGGGACACCTGACCGCCGAGGTTCAGACCACGTCGGTTCGACACCATGGTTTCACGGCCGCTGCGCAAATCGAGCCGGAACAGATCGGGGTTGCCCCGCCGGTACCCCGTGAAGAGGAGACCCTGCGCCGCATCGGTCCACGCAGGGGACACATGGATCGTCCGGCCGCGGGTGACCTGGCGGACGTCGCCGCCGTCGGGGCTCATGACGTAGATCTCCTTGAACCGCCCGCCGCGCGTCGAGACAAAGGCGAGACGCGAATCGAAGGGGCCCCGCTCGCCTGTAAACACCGTGAGTATCTCGTCGGCAAAGCGGTTGGCGATGCGGCGCACGTCGCTGCGGCTCCCCCCGTAACGCCGCCCGACCAGCAAGCGGCGTTGCATGACGTCGAACAGGCGAACCTCGATCGTTACCCGGTCGCCCTCGACGCTACACGCGCCCTTGACCAGAGCCAACGCGCCGAGCACGGACCAACTGCCGAAGTCGATCGAGTCCTCTGTATGGCCGGAGGTTTCCGCTTTCTCGATGAACGTCGATTTGTCGAGGACCTTGAACAGGCCGGCGATGACCATATCGCGTTCGAGGACCTCGGCAAATGTCCTGGCGGCGTCGCGTGCGGCCGTACCCCCGGCGAGCGGCTTTAGAGGCGCCACGGCGATCGGGTAACTGCGCGACCCCGGCCCGAAGATGGTGCCGCGCACCTGTGCCGTAGCGCTACCGGCACCGGCCAGTGTAACCGCGGCGATCGAACCCGCCAGGACCCATCTTCGTGTCATGCCATGCATCGTTACGTACCTTCGCGGTTCGCTCTCCGAGGTGCGCGTTGCGCGCTCTTCTGGACTTGCCGGGACCATTTTCACATCTGCAGGGATTCGGGCGTGAACGTGTACTCGACGTCGCTGAACTCCTGGCGATACTGTTCCGGCGGTGGCGGCAGCGGATTCAGCGCCCGTACGGCGCGTTCCACCGACGAGTCGTAGCCCGGGTCGCCGCTGCCCTTGACGATGCGAATGTCGACCACCTCGCCGGTCGCCGTAATCGAGAACCGTATTACGGTCTCCCGGCCCCTGTCGGTCCCCGCCCACGCCCAGTTCTGCTTGATGCGCGCCTCCAGTTGATTGCGGTACATCAGGTACTCGATCCCCATCGCGCTACCGCCCGTGCCTTCCCCCGGACCTATGGAGGCGGGTCCGCCCGGGGCGTCGCCCGGCCGGCTGGCGGCGCCGGCGCCGCGCTCGCCCATTCGTTGCTCGACCCGTCGCACTGCCGCCGCGATCCGGTCGTCGAGCGCCGCCCCGTCGCCGGCTTCCCGCGCTGACGCAGAAACCGCGCCGGCGGCGGTGGCCGGAGTGGGTCTGGCTGCCGCCACCGGCTTGGGTTCGACAGCGGCGGGCGCCGGCTTGGCAACCACGGCCGCTTGCGAAGGCTCGGGCTTCTTCTGCGGTTCAGGTTTGCCGGCTTTCTTGACTTCCACGGGCATGGTTTCTTTCGTCTTCGCCTCGGCCTTCTTCTCGGGCGTATCCTTTCCGACGGGCTTCGCCGGTTCGGCTCGGGCGGCCGGCGGTGACGGCTTGGTCGCGGGTGCCGGGGGCTTCGCCTCGGCGGGCTTGGCCTTGAGGGCCATCGCCCGGGGATCGTCCGGCGGCTGCGGCTTTAACTCGGGCTGCCTCGGTGGCGCAGGCCTAGGCTCAGGCTTAGCCTCGGGCTTCGTTTGCGCCCTGGGCTCGGGCTTAACTTCAGGCTTGGGCTCAGGCTGAGGTTCGGGCTTGGCCTCCGGCTTGGGCTCGGGTTGCCGGGGTGCTGCCGGGGGCGGTTGCTCCGCCTTTGCTACGGGCGCTGGTTGCTCCACCTTCGGCGGTTCTTGCGCGCGGGGGGGGTCTGGTGGCGGCGCCGGTTTCGCGGCCGGCGCGGGGGCCGGCGCCGCGGCGACGAGCGGCGGTGCCGCCACACGGCCTTTGCCGCCGGAAACGAGGTTGGTGCCGCCAACTTTGTTCGGGGCCACCAGGTCGACGGTATACGAGCGCATTTGCGGCGGTGGCCGTAACAGGGCGCCGGGCACGAGCAGCATGCCGGCAACGGCCAACAAGTGCATGGTCGCCGAGAGCGCCACCCATGACCACAGGTTCCGATCGAATTCGGGTTCGTTGACGATTATCGGTGGGGCGTCGGTCATCGGTGCAGCCTGCGACAGGCAAGGCGTCGCCTCGCTACCCCTCGGGCGGCTCGGTCACCATGCCGAGCCGCTCGACACCGGCGCCCTTGATCACAGCGATAACCCGCATGACGTGACCGTAGGCGACGGCGTCGTCGGCACGCAGGAATACCTGGCGATCCGGTCGCATCTGGATAATCGCCTGCAGCTTCGGACGCAGCTCGTCGAGCTGCATCGGCGTGTCGTTTAGGTAGAGCTTGCCTTCCTTGTTGACGCTGACCACGAGTTGCTGGTCGCCGCCGGTGAGGCCGGTGGCTGCCACCTTCGGCAGATTGATCGCCACACCCTGTTGCAGGATCGGCGCCGTAACCATGAAGATCACCAGCAACACGAGCATGACGTCCACCAGCGGCGTCACATTGATCTGCGATATCGTCCCGCCGTTACCCTCTTGCGCATCGAAGGCCATCGTCAGCGTCCATCCCCGAAACCGATCTCCACGCCCCCCACCACCCCCCGGGCCACCACGCTCATCGAGGCCCTCATTTCAGAAAATGCCTCTCCGCAATGTTCAGGAACTCCGAGGCGAAATTCTCCATTTCGGCCGAAAGCACGCGAATCTGGCGGGCGAAGTGGTTGTACGCCATGACGGCGGGGATGGCGGCGACGAGGCCGGTTGCCGTGGCCACCAGCGCTTCGGCGATGCCGGGGGCCACGGCTTGAATGCTCGATGACTGCGTTACACTGAGGCCGCGAAAGGCGTTCATGATGCCCCAGACGGTCCCGAACAACCCGATGAACGGCGCCGCGCTGGCGGTGGTGGCGAGGAAAGTCAGCGACTTCTCGAGCCGCGTGATCTCTTGCCTTGCGGCCCGTTTCATTGCGCGCTCGACGTTGTCGACACCGCCCAGTTCCGTCGTAAGTGCCGGCTCGCCGGCGGCCGGCGGGCGCTTGGCCCGGGTTAGCCGCACGAGTTCCTGATACCCGGCGCGGAACACCTGTGCCACCGGGCTCTGTTTGTAATCCTGGCTGGCCGTGTGAATGCTGGTGAGGTTCTTCGTGTCCCAGAAGACCTCTAAGAACCGCTCCGACTGACGCTGGGCGACGCGAATCTGGCGAAACTTGTAGAACACGATCGCCCAACTGAGGACGGAGAACAGGATCAAGATGTAAAGGACGCCCTGGACCACCGGTCCGGAGCCATACACCATGTGCAGCAGACCTTCCGGTTGTACGCCGGTGACCTGCGCAAGCGCCGCGGGCACTATCCCCACCCCCATTCAGCCAACCCTCATCGCCAACCCGGCTCGCGTTGACGAGCCTGCCCTCGGCACCCATGGTGCCGGACACCGCGGAGACATCGTCCGATCCTGACGGCGGACGTCGCACTCTATTCGGTCGCCCGCACCCTGCATGTGGCGGTTCGAACGTCCCGGCGGATGTGCGAGCAGGCTAATATGCCCCCTCCGCCGAGTCAACGCGACCGCCGCCCGCCACCTTGACGGCCCGTCGGATTTCGTGGTTTACGAAGGCCGGTTTTCAGCCGCGACAGGCGCATGAACACCGTGACACGTACGGCGTAAGCGCATCCGCTTCTCGACCGTCGACTTCCGACCGCCGACCGACTCGTTCAGAGACCCCGCCATGAAGACCTTCGACGACCTCGACCTCCACAATCGGCGGACGTTCATCCGCGTCGACTTCAACGTTCCGCTCAAGGACGGTGTGGTGACCGACGCGACCCGCATAACGGCGGCGCTGCCGACGATCCGGCGCGCCCGGGAGAAGGGTGCCCGTGTCATTCTTGCCTCGCACCTCGGCCGGCCCAAGGGCAAGGCCAAGCCCGAGTTCAGCCTAACGCCGGTGGCGAAGAAGCTGGGGGAGATCCTCGGTGAAGAGGTGAAGCTGGCGCCGGACTGTGTCGGGGCGGCGGTCGAGCAGATGGTGGCGAGTCTGCAGCCCGGTCAGGTGTTGTTGCTGGAGAACCTCCGCTTCCATCCGGAAGAAGAGGGCAACGACGAGATCTTCGCGAAGCAACTGGCGCGGTTGGCCGACGTCTACGTCAACGACGCCTTCGGCACGGCGCACCGGGCCCATGCCTCGACGGCCGGCATGGTGCCGTTCGTGAAGCAGAAGGCCGCGGGGCTCCTGTTGCAGCGGGAGTGTGACTACCTCGGCAAGGTGGTGCGCAGACCGGAACACCCGCTGGTGGCCGTGCTCGGCGGGGCAAAGGTGTCCGACAAGGTGGCGGTGATCGAAAACTTCGTCGATAAGGTCGATGCCCTCGTGATCGGCGGAGCGATGGCCTACACGTTCCTGAAGGCGCAGGGCATTGCCGTCGGCAACTCGCTGGTCGAGGACGACCGCATCGATACGGCCTCGCGTCTGCTGGCGGCGGCGAAGACGCGGGGTATGGAGTTGCTGTTGCCGGTCGATCATCGCGTCTCGACCTCGGTCAAAGGAGACCAGCCGGTTCAGGTGGTCGGGCCGGCGATTCCCGACGGCATGCTGGGGGTGGACATCGGTCCGGCCACCGAGAAACTGTATGCGGCGGCGGTGGCAAGGGCGAAGACGGTGATCTGGAACGGACCGATGGGCATCTTCGAGGTGCCGGCGTTCAGTCACGGGACGATGGCTATGGTCGATGCGGTGGTGGCGAGCGGTGCCCTGACGGTGGTGGGTGGTGGCGACTCGGTAGCGGCGGTGATGCAGTCGGGGAAGGCGGACAGGATTTCCCACATCTCGACCGGGGGCGGTGCCTCGCTGGAGTTCCTCGAAGGGCGGACCCTGCCGGGCATCGCGGCGCTCGAGTGAACGGCGAATCGAGCCGGCCGGGCAATTCGAAGAGTTGACAGCAGGAAAGCCAATCGCTTTCACGACGGCTGGGTCCGTCCGCCTTCGGACCTGGGACTTGGGACCGTGAACTCGGGACTCATGACTGACGGTAAATATCGGACCGAAAGGCCATGTCGATGACTCCACAGCGTACGCCCCTGATTGCCGGCAACTGGAAGATGCATTGCACGCGTGCCGAGGCGGAGGCGCTGGTAACGGGCCTCAAGGTGTCGGTCGCCGAGGTTGCCGACCGCGAGGTGCTGGTGGCGCCACCTTTCACGGCGCTCGCCGCGGCGGCACGGGCGGCGCAGGGGAGCGCGATCCTGTTGGGGGCGCAGGACATGCACTGGGAGCCGAAGGGAGCGTATACCGGCGCGGTGGCGCCGGGGATGTTGAAGGAGGTCGGTTGCACGCACGTCATTATCGGGCACTCCGAGCGGCGGCAGTTCTTTGCCGAGACGAACGAGACCGTCAACCGCAAGGTGGAGGCGGCGTTTGTGCATGGGTTGGTGCCGATCATGTGTGTGGGCGAGTTGCTGGCGGAGCGCGAAGCCGGGGAGACGATGGCGGTGTTGGACAGACAGCTTCGAAATGGCTTGAAGGGCCGGGACGCGGTTGATATCCAACGACTTGTCGTTGCGTACGAGCCGGTGTGGGCGATCGGTACCGGGAAGGTGGCGACTCCCGAGCAGGCGCAAGAGGCGCATGCTTACATTCGCCAGGTGGTGCAGGAGATGTTCGGCCACGCCGCGAGTGTCGGATGCCGGATCTTGTACGGTGGCAGTGTGAAGCCTGACAACGTTGACGAGTTGATGGGCGAGCAGGACATCGACGGGGCGCTGGTGGGGGGTGCGAGTTTGCAGGTAGAGTCATTCGCCCGCATTGCGCGGTTCGAGGCGTGAGGTTCTGATGTATATCGTTGCGATTGTCGTACACATCGTCACCTGTCTGCTGTTGATTGGCGTGGTGCTGTTGCAGCAGGGCAAGGGTGCGGACATGGGGGCGGTGTTCGGGGGCAGCAGCTCGACGATTTTCGGCAGCAGCGGGGCGGGCAACTTCCTGACCCGGCTAACGACGGGGCTGGCGGTGGTGTTCATGTTGACGTCGCTGACGTTGACCTACTCGTCGGCGCGCAGTGTATCGTCGAGCGTGTTCGATGGCGGCCCCCTGGGCGAGCCGCCTCCCCTTGCCGAGCAGGCGGCGCAACCGGGCGCCGAAGGCGGCCAGCCCGCCGAAGCCAACCCGGCACCGGACCAGCCTGCCGAAGCCAACCCGGCGAAGGTGCCGGCACCGGCTCCCGAGGCGAAGGTGGAGGTGACGGTCGACCAGCCGGTGGTGGTTGCGCCGGCCGAGCCGGGGCAGGGCGGGGCAGCGCCGCCCGAGACGCAGAAGTAGGGGTCGGCGGCGAGCGGCGAGTCCGTGTTTCACATGCGAGGATGGCGGAATTGGCAGACGCGCTAGGTTGAGGGCCTAGTGGGGTAAAACCCGTGGGGGTTCAAGTCCCCCTCCTCGCACTTCTCTTCCCTAACGATTTCAGGGACTTCCGGGTCCTCGAAATCGTTGGGGGCCAAATTGGGGGCCAAACTCGCCATCTTGGCGATCTGATCGGCCCCTTCGGAGCGTAGAAAACTGCCGTAGTGCCTGCGCAGCGTTTCGTACCGAACGCCCGTCTGCGCTTCGAGCCACGCGGGGTTCACGCCCGCCGTCAACGCCGTCGAGATGTATGTATCCTTGGTGGCGTACATGCCGCGCACCCTAATTCCGAGCGCACGCAAGCAGCGGTACCAGTGCGTTGAAAATGCCTTGGGCTCGATAGGCAGTCCGGCGGTCGTCACGAATACATGGGTGTCCGGCGTGACGCGCAGCGGTTCAATGGCGAGAAGCAATCGCACCGTCTCGGGAAAGAGTTCAACCGTCCGCATCGCTTGGGCTGTCTTCGGCGCGCTCTCCTCGTAGAGATGCCGCGAGCGCACGACCCGCACCACTCGCGCCTTGAGGTCGACATCGCCCCAACGCAGTGCGGCCGCTTCGGACGGGCGCATGCCTGTCCAAAAGAGTGTGTGCACAAGCGCATAGAACGGCGGATGGACACGCATGCGTGGTCCCTCTGTCGCCATGCCGCAGTGAAATCCGAACCGCTTGCGCTCGAACCAGCCAAGAATCCGGCTGCGTTCCTCCGCCGCAAACGGTTCTGGTCCCGGCACTGTCACGCGCCCCCAGCGCACGCCGACAAAGGGATCATGTTTGATGGATTGATCGATCTCGCGTGCGTCGCGGATCATCGCCTTGAAGCTGCCGCCGAGGATGTTCTTTACGTACTTGAGAGAGAGCCCACGCTGCAGCAGCTCTGCACGCAGCCCCAGGATATCGCGTGCCGACAACTCTGCTAGCGCGAGATCGCCAAGGCGCTGGAGCACGTACCCCTCGATGTGCCGGCGGTAGTCGCGCGCCTGTGCCTTGCGCACCATCGGCGGCACCTTGTCTGTGATCCAGAGCGCGAAGTAGTCACGCACCGTCTGCACCTGTGCCTTAACCTCGACAGCGGCCTTCGGCGCCAGGAGCGGCAGCGGGTCCTGTCCCGCGTCGATCGTCGCGGCGATCAGGTTCGCAAGCTTCTGCAGCTGCGCGCGATTGTCAGCCGTGTCCGCGAGCTTCGTGGTGCGCGCGTAGCGCTGCCCTTGCCATCGGAATCTCAGCCGGAGGCGCCCATTGTGCTCCTCAACCGCGCAACCGATGTGCTTTCGTCGCCGCTTCATTGAGATCAATCACCGTGCCGTCAGCCAGCGGAATCACTTCGTCCCCCGCCGGCCGCTCATCATCTCCATGGATATACCGCACCACCGCATCCCAAGAGAAGATCGGTCTTCCGCCGGGACCGTGCGGCTTGAAGTAGTGCACGCCGAGCTTGAAGGCGCCGCGCGCCATCATGGTCCGGATGGCGTCCGGCGTCCACGGCGTGCAGGCCGCAAGCTGCTCGATGTACAGGTACTGGCGCACTGTCGCTCACCGCTCTTCGATTGGCGCCTACAATAGCCAGCGTCCCCCCTTTCGCCGAGCGTTCCCGTTTCGTGGACCGACACAGCGCACCCTCTCGGAGTGTCGGTCCACGAACTCCGCCCCATCGTCTTGCCGGGTGAATTCGTCGATCATCTCGACCGCGACATGGAAACTTTGACGGTTCTCTTCGTCCTCGCGTACAATGAACTCGTTTCTTGACACTTTTTACTTCACCCCGATGAGCACTCTCATCGCCATCGCCAACCAGAAGGGTGGCGTGGCGAAGACAACGACCTGCCTCAACCTCGGCCACGCCATCGCCGAGCAAGGGCGGAAGGTGCTCCTCTGCGATCTGGACCCGCAGTCGAGCCTCACCATCAGTCTTGGTCTCGACGTCCGCGATCTCGCGGCGACGATCTACGACGTGCTGCTGGAAACGAAGCCCGGCATCACGATCAAGGACATCATCCGCCCCACGGCGATGACAAACGTCCACGTCGCGCCGGCGTCGATCGACCTCTCGAAGGCGGAAATGGACCTGTTCTCGGAGATGAACCGCGAGCGGGCCTTCAAGGACGCACTGCGGCCTGTTCTCGAGGACTACGACTTCATTCTGATCGACTGTCCCCCGTCGCTCGGACTCCTCACGACGAACGCGCTGGCCGCCGCGGACGCCGTCTTGATCCCGCTCCAGAGCGATTACCTGGCGATGCGCGGCGCCGAGCTCTTGCTTGCGACCATCAACAAGGTCCGCCGCAAGCTCAATCCGCGGCTCTCACTCTTGGGCGTCCTCGTCACCATGTACCACCCCCGCGCCACCCACTCCAAAGACGTCCTGGCCGAAGTCCGCGCCGCCTTCGGCGACCAAGCCTTCAAGACGGTGATTCCGTACACCGTGCGCGCCAAGGAGTCGGTCGTCACCGGCCGCTCGATCCTCGATTACGACCCTAAATCACGCCTGGCGGAGTCCTACCGGACCCTGGCCGGAGAAATCCTGTCCCATGCCAAAGCGGCCTGACATGTCGGGCTTCCGCCTGCGCATCCTGGGCGGCAGCGAAGAAGACATCGCCCACCCGATCGACACGTTCACGGACGACGCCGACGCCGGCAAAGTCGTGAACGTCCCGGTCAACTCCATCACCCCGAACCCCGACCAACCTCGGAAGTACTTCGATCCGCAGGCGCTCGACGACCTCACCGCGTCCATTCGCGAGCACGGCGTCTTGCAGCCGATCATTGTCCGCCAAAACGGCGAGAACGGCTTCACGCTCATCGCCGGCGAGCGCCGCTGGCGCGCTTCCAAGAAAGCCGGCCTCTCCAAGATTCCGGTCCTCATTCGCCAGAAGGAAGACCCGGCCGAGATCGCGCTCATCGAGAACGTGCAGCGCGAGAACCTGAACCCGATCGAAGAGGCCGAAAGCCTGGCGCTGCTCAAGCAACGCCGCGCCCTCACTGACCAGCAGCTCGCCAACATCGTCGGCAAATCCCGCGTCATGGTCACGGAAAGCCTGAGCCTCACTCGCCTACCGGAGGCGGTGAAGGAGCAATGTCTGCGCGCAGACACCTACTACTCGAAGCGCCAACTCTTGCAGGTGTTGCGCGAACCCACGCCCGCCGCGCAGCTCGCGCTCTGGGAAGCCATCCGCGACGGCGGTCTGAGCGGCGGTCAGGCCCGCGCCGTGCGGGCGATGAACCGTGATCGAGGAACGGGCGCCAAGCCCTACGAGCACAAGTACCATGCTCAGGACCGTCGGTTCACCGTGCGCGTCACCTTCCGCAAGTCACGACCGACCAAGGACGAGATTCGCCAAGCGCTCGAAGAGGCGTTCAACGAACTCGCGTAACCCCACGCCCCGATGGACCGCCCGGCGAACCAGCCCACCGTCGTCATCAAGCATGCTGGACTGCGTTCGGTTGGCGCGTTCGCCGCGTTTCCCACCAACATCATCCGCAATGGCGCGCTCTCTATTGGCGCGCGTCTGACGTACGGCTTGCTCCTCTCCTACGCCTGGCAGCAAGACTTCTGCTTCCCCGCCCAGGAGCAGCTCGCCAAGGATCTCAGCGTCACCGACCGCCACGTGCGTCGGTTCCTGATCGAGCTGCGCGACAAGAAACTCATCAGCTGGAAGCAGATGGGACTCAACCGCCCGAACATCTACTACATCCTCGACATCGAGCCCGCGAACACCGAATCGGAGCCAGAAAACGAGGAGATTTCCAATGAAGACCTGGACCGGACATCTATGTCCGGTCCGGAACGGACATCCACGTCCGCCTCGGATCGGACATTGGCGTCCGCTCAAGAACGGACACCTGCGTCCGACTACAAAGACTCAAAAACAAATAAACATAACGTCGTTAACGACGTTACGCCTAACGACCCAGATGCACCGAGAAGGGAACGCCGACCAACCGGAACGCCGACCATCTCCGACCGTGCGCTTCGCTCGAAGTATGGGTTTTCCGACGAGCAGATCGGCCAAGTTCACTGGCTCGTGGATCAGCAACTCACGATTCTTGGGCGGTTCAACGAAAAGGGCCGCGACAACCACCCCAGCTATGTGAAACGCGCCGCCGAAGCCGTGCAGGCCGGCGACCATCAGTTCCTGGCGCACAAGCTCGGGGATTTCAAAGAGGCGGCGCCGAAGACCAAGACGCCCGTCGGCTCACGACCGGCCTACTTCCACGCCATGTGGACCGAGGCCCTGCAGCAGCGGGACGGGGCTGATTTGGCGCCGTCCGCACGGGTGTCAAGCGGCACCCCGCACCGCATCGGTGGCCTCTTTCAGACAAACACCGTCGACCGCGACGACAACGAGAACGACAGGATCGCAAAACTCGTTGCCGACGCCGAGCGTCGCGGCCACCCCATACCTGCACACATCCGCACCTCGAATAACCTCGCCCAGGTGAGCCGTTGGTGGGCCACATTGGCCGACACCGTCCGACGCACCTAACCCCACCCCGTCCTTCGTTCGCCGCCCGCCTCCGGCGGTTTAGTCGCGGCTCTCTCCGGGTGGCTCGCTCTACCCGGCGCGCTTCGCGTTCTTACCGCCGGGTGCCGCTCGCGGGCCATTCCATGCGCGCGGCCGTCGCTTCAGTCGCCGGACATCTCCAGCACGCGAACGATGCGAAAAGACCGGTTCCGAGGCCGCACTCACGCGCGCCTCGACCCCGATCAGCTTGTGCAATCCTAGATAGCACAAGCTGATTTTGTCTTTCCGCCCTGTTCTCGCGTGCTTCCGCCGTCCGTCGCCTTCGCGACCGCCATGCAATCCACCGCGCCCGCACCCAACGTCACTTACTTTCGCTGCGACGTTGGGACCCGACGGGCAGCGGCTTCGCTTCGCTCGGTCTCGTCACGCTCCGCGCGACTCGACTGTCTTGCATGGCGGTCGCGAAGCGACGCCCTGGCACGGGACCGAGGAGCGGTCCCTACCGCTCGTCGGCGCCCTCTCGGGCTTGCCTCGCGGGCCAGGGCTGCTTCGGCGACGGCCGCGCGCACTCCGCCTGCGGCTTCGGAAGGTGCCCCCCTTTCCGCGTGGCCGTCCCCCGTCGGGGGACTACGCGGGCCTCCGCTGCGCTCCGGGTGCCCCCTCTTGGACGGGCGCCCCGTCGGGGCTGTCCGCTTTCGCCTGCGGCGTTCGGTGGCGCTCCGCGCTCATCCCATTCCCACTTTGACGCGAGGGACTCCGGTGAAAGCGCCGGCAAGAAGAAAGGCCCCGAGGTGTAGTACCCCGAGGCCCGCGACGTTCACCGTCGCCCTGCCGTGGTCAGGAGTGGTCAACCTGCCCCGGCCTGTTCAGTGTGCGGCGCGCCGGCCAGAACCGTCAAGGTCGAGCCGGGCGCGCTCGAGTGCATAACGAGCGGCGCGTTGCATCCGCTCGATGGTGGCCGGCGCATCGGTCCACTGATCCGACGCGATGGCGTCGACCCGGGCGAGACCGTCGCGAAGCTCGCGGACGGCTGACGCAGAGCGATTGAGCGCCGCACGCAGAACGACGACCGGCGGTGCGTAGGCCACGGCGCGGCCGGTGTCGTCATCGACGAACAGCAGCGCGACTGGAGCACCGAAGATGCCGTGGCCGGCATCGACGACGGTCGGGCAGGGGTGGCTCTTGTGGAGCTCGCGCAGCCGCGCCGGCGTCTCGACGTTCTCGACGCCGAATCGCTCGAGGTCGACGCGCTCCAGCACGCGACCACCGAGCAGGTCCCAGAAATCCGCTTGGGCGGGGTCGATCACCCGCCGATCCGTTGCTTCCATCGGTTCACCCTCCGGTTCGGGCCGGGCGAGCGAAGGGACATCCCTAACTCGGGCCGGCCTGGACGAAGGGCGAGGAAAGATCCTTTCGAAGCGGGACTTTGGGTCGCCGTCGGGAATAGGCCTGAGAGCTCGTATACGCGCGTCAGCGCGTTCTTGATTGCTGCCGTGAGAAAAGGGGCCACGCGAGCAATTTGAGCAGCAATGGCCGTAACAGGCAGGCCAAGGGCGACCGCATCAATGTCTGCGCGCAGACATCGCGACGTTGAACGTTGCGGGGACAGCCGCTCGCCCTCCCTCCCCCGTCGGCCACCGACGGAAAGCGGATTGACGTCGAGGCCCCTTGACGTTGACGACGCCGCGCCGCCGTTAGGGCTTGTCAGTCTAGCGGCCCCGGCGCCCACCGCGGGCGGTCGCGCCCGCGGTCAGAGGAACGGGCGCCGCACCTCGCCGCGTCAAGACTCGTTCGTCCGGTGGGGCGCTCCAATCTTGACTCGGCGAGGACTCCGGCCGCTGCCTTCAAGCCCTGCGAACGGCGGCCGAACCGGCGTTGCGGGTGACGCCGCCGTCGCACCTTACAAACTGCAACGAAAGGGGGTGACGCACTATGACCATCGACGTCCCGTCCGACGTCTTCGACAGCATCTCGCTCCTCGTCGGGTACCTCTACGCCGACGAGGAGAAGCACTGGCGAGAGAACGACCAGCCCGCAGGGCACGTGTTCCCACACATCGAGCGCATCGACGCCTGGCTCCAAGCCAATCAACCGAAACCATTCTAACCAAGAACCGTATGAATCAACCAGCACGACGCCGGCGCGGCGACCTCGCCGAGGAACTCGCCCGGCTCGCCAAACCCGCGAGCGCCGACCAGGTCGCGGCCGTTGCGGCCCGCCACGCCATCAAGCGGCTGAAGCTCGACGACGACAAGCGCACTTGGGCAACGCTCAAGGCGGTCATCGCCGAGGCGATGGAGCACACAGTCTAGTATGTGCCGCTTCTGCCCCCTGTGCGCGCTTGCGCGACGCGTGCGCCGCTGGGCGCGCGGTCGCCGGCCACTGTCGGTCTCCGAGCAAGTCGAGCGTGACCTGGCGCGGCTCAGTCGCCACGAACGGGCGGCCCGCGAGAACGGCTGGTGGTGGTAGTATGCCGCCAGCCTTTTCCCTCGGGAACATCTTCATCACGTCCGGCGCCTCGGACGCGCTCAACCACTCGGACGTGCTCGCGGTCCTTGGTCGCCACGCGCGAGGCGACTGGGGGGACGTGTGCGAGGAGGACAAGCAGGCGAACGACGGCGCCGTCATCGACGGCGAGCGTTTGCTCTCCGCCTACGTCTGCGACGCCACCCGCGTCTGGGTCATCACCGAGGCGGACCGCAGCGCCACCACGGTCCTCTTGCCGGACGAGTACTAGCGGGCGTTCGTCGACTTCGGGGCCGTTTCCCGCAGACGGCCCCGTTGTCCGACGCCGTTGTATCGACGGGGGCCTCGACGTCTTTTCATCCCCCCGCGATCGGCTGTCCCCGTTGCGCGCTCGCTCGACGCTCGCGCGCCGACCGTCGTCTCGACGGTTTTCCCACGGAGGAGGTACACTAAACCGGATTACTCATTCACTTCACCCTCGTGTCCCAACCCCTCACCCTCGAACACTTCGACGAGAGCATGCGCTCGATTGCCGAGGCGCTTGCGGACCACAGCCAACGCTTCGACCGCATCGACGCCACGCTTTCTGAGCACACGACGCTGCTTGCCGACCACACGAAGCGCCTCACGCGCATTGAAGACCTGCTCTGGCAGGGCGAGCGCATCATCGAGCTCGAACGCCGCGTCGAGAAACTCGCCGAGCGCACCGGCAACGCGGATTTGGCCGTGCCGCTCCACCGACCGCTCGGGACGTAACCGCCACGAACCCACCGGCCCCTCACGCGGCCGGTCTTTTGTTCCCACTTTGACCAGAGGCTCGGGGAAAATCGGGTGTGGTACACTGACGCAGCTAACTCACCTCACTCGCAACCATCTGTTCGTACCGATAATTCGTCCTGCCCCTGCGAACCCTCGCGTGAAAGGGCACGACGGCAATCGTTGCCGACGCTGTCAGCAGTTACGCCGTCAGGGCCAGCGGCGTGGGAACGGCTTCGACGTTCTCCGTATCCACGGCCGCGTCGTGCACCGGGTTCAGCGCCCGATATAGAGAAAGGCCCCGGAGTGTAGAAACCCCGAGGCCCGCGACGTTCACCGTCGCAATCGATCCATCACAGCGCCATTCAGGCGCTGTTTCCTTGTTCGCCGGCATGGCTGTCGACGGTCGTTACCGTTGTTACCCACCCAGGGGCGGCGTTGTGTCGGTCCACAAAGATCGCCTGCTTGATACCGCCCGTGCCTGACGCCAAATAGTCGGGGCAAGGGATGACACCGCGGCAACGGTGCATCCCCCGGAGACGACGATGAGTAAGGCATCGACACCCCGTTCGCCCCGCGGCCGGAACCGATCGAAATCGGTACCGAGCGCGGAGGAACAGCGTCCATCGGAGGCGACGCAGAAGCCCGCGAAGAGGGACTGGGCGGCATACAAGCGCCAGCAGCGCGAGAAGCGAATCGCTGAACTCACGCAGCAGTTGATGAAGGCGGGCCACCGAAGACGCAAGGCCGAGCAGCTTGCCGCGGACGCGTTTACCGAGGAACGGCGGGTGGAACAACGTCGTCGTCGAGCTCGGGTGCAGTTCCCGCGTGTCGAGCGCCTTCACGACGGCTCCCTTCGCCTGCCCAACGGGCGCACCCGTTACAGCTCCGTGGAGGAGATCAAGCGCGTCCTCGGATTACACGTCTGCGAACCAGCGCAGGACCTTCCATTCGAGCCCCGCTACTTGTGGTACTACGCGGTGGCGGCATTGCGCCGTGCCGCCACCTGGACACCCCTCGCGCTCTTTTCACGCGAAGAAATCATCGGCTACGCGCATTTCACACTCCTGCCCATTCGGGACTGCCTGCTACCAGGCCGCTTTCGCGATCGCAGCGTGCAGAGCGTGAGACGATATGCGTGGGACGCGTACCCGGTCATTGCCCAGTATCAGGTTCGCGCGCCACAGGTTGCCATCGAATGGGCATCAGCATTTACGTTCTTGTCGTCTCTGGTGGATTTGACGAAATCAGTGGATGCAAACCATCCCCACCTCAAGACGCTCGCCGCGTACTCGGTCATGTTCGGGACGCACCTCTACGAAACTACGCAGAGCAAGCGCCCGAAGCTGTTTTTTCTGACTGCGAAACACATCGATTCGCGGTTCACGTACGACGGGTATGGCCTTCGGTGGGCACTTCCGCCTCGTCCAGAATGGATTACGCGCGACTTCCTGAGCTGCGCCGATTGGTTCGAGTCGTCGATGCGATCTGCGGGGGGCTTTCACGTGCCGCCTGAACCGACCGAGCTGCCCATGCCGATCGTGGAGCACCCACCACTGGCATTGGATGACACGATCCCCTTCACGCTGCCGAACTTTGTAAGCGCCAAGGACAAGGAAACGTAGATGCACGTGGTCTGAAAAGAACAAAAGAAGTGCCGGGTGGTGCAGTTGGCGCTGCACTCACCCGGCGCGCAAACCCGAGAGATCGGCCCCCGCGGAGCTTCGTCGGCACTTCGGGGGCAGATCCAGAAAGGAGCTTGCCCATGAATTCCACACCCAAGAGGGGCGCTTCGTCAAGTGGGCCGTCGGCCGCGCGCGGGAACGGTGCCGCGCATCCCGCGGGCGACATTGATGATGACGTGTTCGTCCTCGGCGACGACGACGTGGTGCCGGAGCCTCGACGAGGCATCCAGGCCAACGCGTTTGGTGCACTCGCCGACCGCGGAGATGTCGGCGTTCTCGTTGAGACGACCATGCAGGCCCGTCTCGACGAATTGGCGAAGGAGACCGCCCCGGTCAAAGTCTCCGGTCTCTTCCCCCGTTTGGTGCGGCTGCTCTTCGGACCGTCGGGCAAGCGCGAACGCCTCAACGCCACCGACCAGGCTCGCGCCGCGATTCGTGAGGCAACGTCCCTGACCAAAGAGGCCACGAAGTTTGTGGCCGCTGGCAACAAGCTCAACGGCCAGCGCATCAAGCGCGCCAACACGAGAGAGTACTACGACCTCGCCCGCGAGAAGATCGCCGCTGACACCTCAGCCGCGCGCGTCCAGCGAGCCCGCTCAGAAGCCGAGATTCACGAGCTGGAGACGCGTCCCGACAAAGAAGCCGAAATCCGCCGTCGGGTTGAGGAAACCACCACCGCGCTGAAACGCGAGGCAGACGCGTTGGTGCAACGCGCCCGAACAGAGGCCGCCGCCGAAATCAAAGCGTTGAAGCAGGATGCCGCGACGGTCCTCCGCGCGCTGGAGCGCGATCGCGATGACGAGATCGTGAAGGTGCGCAACGCCGGGCTCGAGCTCATGGCCGCCATGCAGCGACTCGAAGCCGATCGCCAGCACGCCGTGGGACGCGTCACCGAGATGGAGCAGCGGATTGCAGAGTTGAAGGAGCAAGCCATCCAAGCGGCCTGGGTGGCGGAGGAGCAGCGGCAGCGCGCGGAGCGCCTGCAAGCCGAAGTGCACCGCCTGACCGCGGAGATCGAGCGGCTGAATGCACCGGCACACCTTCGCGAGGAGACGTGCGCCAACGCGCGCGTGCGCACTGAGATGGCGAAGGCCGACGCCGAGATCGCCAAGTACCGCGCAGAGGCCAAGCAGGGGCAACGCAAAGAAGCGTCGTCCGGAGCCGCCGGGTACGCCACCAAGGTCCGCAAACGCTGGCGCCAAGCACAGCGCCGCCAGCGCGTTCTCGACGAGTTCCGGCGCGAAGCCAGCCAGGACCTGGCAAAGACTGCCGCACAGTTCGGCGAAGACAGCGAGGAGTATCGGAACCAGGCCAACACGTTCGACGCGTTGCAACAGGAGTTCGAAGAGGAGGGACAGTCATGAAACGCAAACCCTTGGTCATTGGTACGATCCGCGGCACCAACGAACCTTTAATCCTGACGCCGAGTGCACGTTCCACCGGCGTCCACATCATGGGGGCGCCCGGCAGCGGGAAGTCAAGACTCCTAGAGCATATCGGCCGTTACGACATTCGTAGCGGGAACGGGCTCTTGGTCATCGACCCGCATGGCGACTCCGTCCGCGAGCTCACGCGCTTCGGCGCTCGTTATCGGCTCCGCCGCAACATTTACGTCTTGGACGTAAGCTCCGGCGATCAGGTGCTCGGGCTCGACTGCTTTGGTCCGCAGCCCGGGACCGACATCTCGACGCGAGTTGAGCGTGCCGTCAACGCCAGCCTCAAGGCATGGAGCGTCGACGATCCGAACCAGACGCCGCGCATGCTTCGTTGGCTTCGAAACACGTTCACCGTTGCCATCGAAGCTCACCGGTCGGTGCCGGAGCTCGCACCGCTCTTTGAGTTCGGGAACGAGGCGGTGCGGCGGTACCTGACGCGAAACACGTCCGTCGCGACCGAGTGGGAAGCCTTGAATCAGCTGCGCACCCTCAGTCAGTTCGACGACCAAATCCAGTCGACTAAGAACCGCCTCGATGCGCTGACGCGCTCGCGGACCACGCGGCGGTTCTTCGCGATGACCGAACCGACGCTCACCCTCAACCTGGCGCGCGCCATGGACGCCGGCGACATCATCCTGGTGAATCTCCAGCCATCGCCGAACCTCGACCCGCGGAACGCTCGATTGTTCGGGTCGCTCTTGGTGTCGCAGGTGTTCGACACGCTGCGGCAGCGCGTTGCGCGACGCGGTCGCCCGCTACGGCCGTTCTCCGTGATCATCGACGAAGCGCAAAACTTCCTGTCGAGCGACATCCCGGAACTCTTCGCGCAGGGCAGAAAGTACGGACTCTACCTCACCATCGCCCATCAGTTTGCGCAGCAGATGCGCGAAGAGGACGAGCGGGTCTGGGCGGCGTTGAACGGTGCTGCCCGCACCAAGATCCTCTTCGCCGTCGGCAGCGACGCCGATGCCAAGGAAATGGTGCACGAGATGTTCCCCGGTCAGATCAACTACACCGAGGTGAAGCATCGCACCTGGCAAACGAAGTTTCGGCCGGTGCAGGGGTGGGTGGAAACGACTAGTCAGACCGTAGGCGGCAGCAGCGGCACGACGCGTGGTACCGACGAATCTCGTGGCCACTCGGTGAGTCACGGAACGAGCCGGAGCGCCACGCACACGACGGGCAAGAGCACCGGCCACACGACCGGGCACGACGTCGGCCACAGCGACAGCGTGACCGAAAGCCACAGTCAGGCGCACGCTCACGGGAAGACGGCCGGTTGGTCGGTCGGTCGCACCGTCGGCCACGCACGATCGACCGCAGTCTCGGACGCTACGTCCGAGACGTACACGGACGGGCACAGCCGGACCTCGGGGGTGTCCCATGCGGAAGGGGTGACGCATGCCCTCGGTCACGCCATCGGCCAAAGCCAGGCGGGCAGCGCCACGCGCTCGCTCGACGCGGACGGCAACGTCCTCGTGAGCGCAACCGACGGGGACGGCTCGTCGATTGTCGCCGCCGAGACGTCCGGCATCTCGAGTGTCGACACCGCAAGCGAGAGCGAGACCGAATCGGAAAGCCACTCCGTCGGGACCAGCCACGTCGAGACACACGCTGAGTCGGAAAGCGAGTCCGAGTCCGCCGCATGGTCCGAGTCGGAATCGGAGACCGAGACGGATACGGACGGACGGTCCGAGGGCAGAAGCGATTCAGAATCGTGGTCGGAGTCCGACACCGAGACGGACTCAGAAAGCCACGCCGAGACGGACGGCACGTCGCGGGCCTCGACTGAGAGCCGGACGAACGGCTCCAGCCGGAGCCGTTCCGAAGGTCGCAATTGGTCCAAAGCGGTGAGCCGCGTCCCGATCACGGGCCACCAAGAGTTTTCTGAGCGGATAGACGAGTTTCACACGCTCGAAGAGCAACGGCAGCGCGCCGCCGATGCCCTCCGTTTGCAGCCGCAACGCGTGTTTACGATTCGGACGCCGGACGGCCGCGCCTGCCAAGTGGAGGCGCCATTCATTCCGCCGATTCGCCTGTCGGACCACATCGTGGACGCTTACCGCGCCGAGTTGTCCCGGAAGACCGGCGCGCTATCCGCGGCCGTCGTCGACGCGCTCATCGACGACAAAGTCCAACGGCTCCACCAGGAGGCCGCCACTTTTGACGCCCAGGAAACCGAGCCCGTACACTTGATTGGAAAGGACGATGACACCCACCCACCCATCACGCTCAATCCCGGACGCCGCCGCCAAGCGGCTTCCCGCCGGACGCGTCGGTCGTAAGGATCGGCGACGGCGGTTTCAGGCGAGCGGCGACGTCGTGGTGCACGTGACGCGCGACGACGTGGTCCTCTTCCAACTCGTCCGCCACCACCGGTTGATGACCTCTCAGCAGCTCTACGCCGCCGCCGGCGGCGACCGGAACCTGCGCGCCTTCACGCATCGTTTGGCGCTGCTTTTTCACGCCGGGTACCTCGACCGCCCGCGCCTGCAAGTCCGCCCCGGCGAACCTGCGCGGCCGTTTGTCTACGCGCTTGGTCCCCGCGGGTGGGACGCGTTGGACGGCGAGGACGGCGTCACCCGCCGCCCTCGCCGCGATCGCCGCATGGAGAACCAGCGCCTGAAACCGATGGCCATCGACCATGACGTCGCCGTCACGGAAACTGTCCTGGCTTTCCAGTTAGCCGCCATTCGCCGTGGTTGGTCCTGTGCTGCCACCAGCGGCGACGCCTTCCGTCGGCAGACCGGTCTGCCCCGTCGCGTGAAGGTTCGGTCCCGCGATGACGTCGCCGGGACACTACCCTTGAACCCCGACGCCTATCTGCGCCTCACGGATGACGCCGGCGCCACCCGCTCGTACTTTCTGGAGGTGGATCTCGCCACCGAGCCGCAAGTACGACGATCGCTTCGCGTGTCGAGCATTCTGCAGAAGCTCTACGCCTATTGGGAAGTGTTCCGATGGCAGCGCGGCTTCGCTCAGAACGCCCTCTTCGTCACGACGACGCCGACGCGCCTTGAGAACATGATTGCCGTGGCCCGTGCCGTCGACCCGAAAGGCTCCGGTTCGGCGTTCTTCCACTTCGCGCTCCTGGCCGATTGCACGGTGGCAGACCCTGATCGCGTGCTCGACGGCCACGTGTGGCGGTCCGCCCACGTGGCGCATGAGAACCCCCGAGCGTTGCTCTTGCCGTCGTGCGAAGGCTGCGGCGGCTTCGTTGATCCAGCGAACGACCTGCACGTGATTGTAAACGGCGGCACCCCGCTCACGTTGGCTCCGGCCTCGACGCTCCTACCGGACTTTTTGCCCGACGATCGTCCCCGCTACGCCCATGTGCACTGCAACAAACAACATTCAAAGGAGGCCTTATGAAAACCGAAATGACCATCGGCGTTCGCGTCGCTGGTCAATACGCGAAGTACGATCAGTTCGACCCATTGAAAGAGAAGATTGAGCTCTTCCACGAAGAGTGCGCCGGTGGCGACGTGACCGTGGTCTACGGGAATGAGTTCCAGTTTGCCTGTTACGCGTGCAAGACCGAGTCCGGCCTGTACCCACGTTCCGACGTCCGCCGTGCTCTTCGTGTCGTAATGGTTTGTAAAACGAGCCAATGCATCTGCTGCAGTGACACCAGCGTCGAATTGATTCCACTTCCCCCGCCGCCTCCACTACCATTGTGCCGCAAGTGTAAGCAGCCAGTTGATCTGACGAAGAACGAGCACGCCGTCTTCCACTTTGCTGATGGACCGCTGGTGCACCTCCACACCGCCTGCGCCACGGCGAAGCCGAAGGAGGCGGCAGCAACGTCCGACGAGGGACGTCTCAACGACCTTCTCAAGGAGTTGCAGGACATCGCCCGGCAGCAGGCAGAACCGGTTCCAACAGAGGTCGCGAAGTGAGCGGCCGGCGTACCCCCTTCACGGATTTCTCGGTCGGTCGTACACTGTCGCCACGAGTCGCCGTTCCCGTTGTTTTGGGAACGAGCATCGCCCACCTCGGTTTGCGCCCGGAACCCGCCCGGCGCGAAGCCGAGCACCGCGAGGCCCTGCCCAAGCGACGGCCGTGGCCAACACCAACACGCACCTTCAACCCGGAAAGGAGGAACCCAACGATGGCAGGAAAACGGCCCGACTACGTCGTCAGTACCGTGGTCGGCGCCAACGGTGGTCAGTCCGACCGTTGGCGGGAAATCGGCGTCGGGTTCGTGAACGAGAAGGGCTCCATCACCGTCCTTCTCGACGCGCTACCCGTCTCCGGCAAGCTCGTGCTCACCGTTCCCAAGGAACGCACGCGCTCGGAGAGCGCCACGTGAGCACACCACGGAGCGGAGTCCAGGCACACCAGCCGACGACTCCGCTCCATCAACTTCCCCACTTCGCCTATGACCACGCAATTCACCACCTCGATTCCAGCGCCTCAATCAATCGCCCCGTTGCGTTTGGTGCCTGCTGATCCCGCCCGCTCAGCCGCAGCGGCCATGAGGCGGTTTCAGGAGGAGCTCGAGGTGTACCGCATGGACGCGCAGCACCTCACCGGCGAGAAGTGCGCCGAACGGTGCCGCACGTTGTCGCTCCTCTTGACCATGGCGATGGACGGGTAGGCCGTCGCGATGAAGAAGCCTCTCACCAACTTCGCCTTCATCGACGGGCAGAACCTGCACCGCGGCATGGCCGCGATCGGATGGGCGCTCGACTATGAGCGCTTCCGTCGGTACCTGGCCGAGAAGCATGGTGTCGGCACCGCCTACATGTTCATCGGCTACCTGCCCGAGTATCAGGGGTTGTACCAGTCGCTTCAGAAAGCCGGGTATGTGCTCGTCTTCAAGGAAGTGCTGCGCCGCGCCGACAAACAAGTGAAAGGTAACGTTGACGCCGAGCTCGTGCTCCAAGCCATGATCGACTACCCGAACTACGCCGAGGCCGTCATCGTCACGAGCGACGGCGACTTCGCCTGCCTCGTGCGGTACCTCCGCGAGCAGCAGAAACTGCGCGCCGTGGTGAGCCCGCTCCGCGACCATTGCTCGGTGCTGCTGCGGAAGGCCGCGCGGCACCACATCCAATTCCTCGACCGGCTGCGGTCCCGCCTCGAATACCAGAAAAAGTGAAAGGCACCCGGAAAGGGTGCCTCTTCAAAAAAGGAGCGGGCACAGTGGGCGGACAGAACCGCCGAGTGAACCCGCTCATCGTGATGCTGGTCGGAAGGGTACCGGCAGCTCGCGAATCCGTCAAGGACGCACCCTTTACGGATTCTCCAATCTGAAGTTCACTATAAGCGCTCGCCTCGTCCCCCTCCGTGGCTGGACGCGACCCGGCATGTCGCCGGCGTCGATCGCCCCGCCTCGCCAGGAGGATGAGATGGTTCCTTCCACCAAAGGCGACAACGTCGCCGACATCTTGCGAGAGCACCGCGAGGACGAAGCTCTCGCCCGCGAGCAGGCCAGACAGGCCCACACGCTGATGCCGACGGAGATCGCGGCGCAGCTTCCGCCGCTCTACGCGAACGACGGCCAGGGCGAGGAGGCGATCGCCCACCTCAAGCTCTTCACCCCGTGGACCAGCTGGACGTGGTACGCGTCCGAGTACGATCCCGCTGAGCGACTCTGCTTCGGCGTTGTCGTTGGTCACGAGCGCGAGCTTGGTTACTTCTCGCTCGTCGAGTTGGAGGAGATCCGCGGCCCCGGAGGGCTCAAGATCGAGCGCGACCTCTACTGGAAGCCGTGCCCACTCAAGGACTGCCGGTGATGGCGGTCCGCGATTCCGACGGCCCCCAGCTCCGACTTCCCCTCGGTCGCACGGCAACACCGTCGAGAAAGTCCGTTCTCACGCCGGCGCGCGTGCGTGTTGAGCTCGTCCGCGAGGCCGAGCCCATGCAGCCGATCCCTTTCCGGGGATCAGCCGACATCTACGCGCTTCTCCGCGAGGAAGCGGCCACGTGGGATCGCGAGCGGTTCATCACGCTCATCCTCGACAACAAGCACAACCTGATCGGCGTCGAGGAAGTGAGCGTCGGCACCCTCACGGCCGCGCTCGTCCACCCGCGCGAGGTGTTCAAAGCGTTGCTCCTCGCCAACGCCGCGGCGTTCGTCGTCGCCCACAACCACCCGTCGGGCGACCCGACGCCGTCGAAGGAGGACATCGAGATTACCCGTCGCCTCCGGGAAGTCGCCGACCTCTTCGGCATCCGGATGCTCGACCACGTCGTCATCGGCCGCGATCGCTACGTCTCGTTCGTCGACGACGGGTACTGGTAAAAGGTCGTTATTCGTTATCAGAGAGCCGCCCACGCTCTTCCGGGCGGCTCTTCCCTTTCCCACTTTGAATCGAGGGCTCATGTGAACATGGCTCCCGTCCCAAGTTGCACAACAACCTTGAAGCCCCCGAACCGTTCACGGCTCGGGGGCTTGATTCTGTCCTACTTTCCGTCCCAAAGGTCCTGGGCGGTGACGCCCCGGCGCCGGAACTCAATCACGGCGCTCTTGAGGTTCTGGAACTTCCGATCGCAGGTCCAGATCATCGAATGCCGCTCGTGCAGGACTAACTCTTCGGCCGCGCGAAGAAGTCTTTCGATGAGTTCGCCGTCTTCTCGTTGGACGAGTCGCCGTTTCATGGTTGGAACCTTTTACGAAAGGTGCGCAGCGCGCGCTTGGCGTGAAATTCACGCTCTTGCTCCACTCGAAGCATGAAGAGATCGAGGATCACCTCGTAGAAGTCCGCGACCCCGCGAAGCTGCTGGGGATCGTCCCCGGCCCGAGCGAGCAGCTCGCGCGCATCCCGCCGCGCGTCGGCCACGAGATCTCGCATCGCACTGAAGTCCTCCACGATCCGTGTCGACGCTTCGCCCACGCCGCGCCGAATGGCTTCAGCACATTCGATCCAGCCCCGTCGGTAGTCTTCAGAAACGTCTTGCTCCATCGCCTCATCCCCCGAACGGTTCCGCGTCTCGGCCCGGCGACATGCCGGAGTCGCGTGGAACCGACGCGAGGGACAAGGGTGAGCTTCCTCGACTCGTCACAGCCTGCACCCGCACGGTCGAATCCGTCAAGGGATGTCCAACCCACGGAACGACATGGCCATCCGCCGTCGCCTCTGCCGCGTTTTTCCGAAACGCGGTACACTATTTTCCACCAGCTCGTCAGCGTGATCGCCGGCGCTCGTGAATTCCGACCGCGGTTGCCCTCAGGCAGGGGGCTTGCGGGCACGGATTGGCCCGGCTGTGGAGCCGGTCCGGGCTTTCCGCCGTCGCCACCACAGCCGGCGGGGGCAGCCCCCACTTCATCAGGAGGGGGGTGAAAGTCCCGGCGATCGCACGCGCTGGTTCCCGTCACTTCTAACCGATCCGTCGTCTGTCCAATCGTCGCACTCCATTCTTCACCGCCGCTCTCGTCGCCCTCCTCGCGCTTGGGGGAATGGCCCCGCGTCTCGATGCGGCACCGTCCGCCATCCTCGCCTACCAGGGTCGCCTCACGGACCCTGCGGGCGCCATCCTCGTCGGCAACTACTTCGTGCGCTTCTCAATCTACACGGACGACACCGTGGGCGCTCCGGACCTCAAGCTCTGGCCCACAGGCACGCCTTCCGCGATGCCGGTCACCGTCACGAACGGCGTCTTCAACGTCGGCATCGGCGACACGGCCGGAAACGGTGACGCCCTCACCCTCGATTTCGAATCGAACAGCGCCTACTACCTCCAGGTCGAAGTCTCCTCGAACGGCTCGACGTTCGAGACCCTCACCCCTCGTCAGCGCCTTGACGTCGCAAGCTACGCGGTCAACGCCGATACCGTGGACGGCGCCCACGCGGGCACGAGCGCGAACAACGTCCTCGAGCTTGGTAATTCCGGCGAGATCAGTATCTCCGGGTTCATCAGCACCTTGAGCCGCCTCATTCTTGGTTCATCACTCGGCGCCGGGGGCGGCACGGCGCTCCTCGTCAACACCGCCGCACCGTTTGATGGCACGCTCCTCAATCTCCAGGTAAACGGCTCGTCGCGAGTATCCGTGGCGAGCTCCGGGCTCCTCACCGCCACGAACGGCCTGACCGTTTCCGGCGGCTCTGTGAGCTTTCCCGCCGGCTCCATCACCGACTCCGCCATCGCTTCCGCGCTGACGGGCAAGACCTACAACGGCCTCTCGCTTACGAGCGCGGCCGACGGGTTCACTATCGCTGGCGGCACGACATCTCGTACCCTCACCGTGTCCGGAGCCGACGTCTCCCTCAACCAGAACCTCCTCACGACGTCCTCGCCAACGTTCACCGCAATCAACGCCAAGACCATCCAGTCCACGAGTAACGACCTCCGTATTTCCGGGGCGAGCGGCCAAGGCATAACCGTCCTGACGGACGGGGTGAGCGACGCTGCCTACATCGCAGGCGATATCCGTGACTCACAGAACAATCCGTACGCGCCAGAAACAAAGGCCACCGTCGCCGGCGCCTACTGGTTCGACGCCCGCTACGGCATCAGAACCAACGCGACCGACAGCGTCGCCAAGAACGTCTACCTCTCGGGGCAGAATCAGCGGCTCAACAACGCCACAAACCTCTCCGGTGGCGACGTGCTCATCCACGGCGGTCTTGGCGCGAGCGGTTCTGCCGGTGCCGCCCATGGCGGCAACGTGAAAATCGATGGTGGACAAGCCTTTGGGACGGGGCACGCCGGCCACGTCCTCATTGGCACGGAGCAAGCGAGCGACGTCGGCATCGGAACATCCGATCCGCTGGAGAAACTCCACGTTGCTGGCCAAGGAAGTGACGTGGCTGTCGCGATTTTGAGCGGCGCCGATGCGACGAATGGAAGTCTGAAGGTTGGCGAGCTTGCCAACAGCCTCGGGTATCTCAACTATGACGGCACCGACAATCGTTGGGAGTTCGGCACAGAGTACAACAGCGCAGCAACCGAGGCGTTTTACATCGTGCGCGGCTCGCAGACCGTGTTCTTCAACGGCACCGTCGACGTCACGACCACGCTGAATGTGCGACAGTCTCTATACGCCGGAGCTGGAACCATTGATGCTGGCGTTTCTAACATGATCAACAACTTCCAAAACAATACCGGACTTCTAATCAAGCCGACGGCGGCAGGTACCGGAACCCGGGTTTCGGTCGTCGACGAGAACGGAGACAGCGAATTCATTGTGAAGGACGGCGGCAACGTCGGCATCGGTACCGCTGATCCTGCCGAGAAATTGACTGTTGCCGGGAACGTCTCCGCCACCGGAACAGCGACGTTCCAGCACCTCTACCTCACCCAGGGTGCCCTCAATGGATCTAACCTCATTGCGCCCACCACCACCGATGGTGCCGACCAGGAGTCCATCAAAATCGGTGGTGGTGGCTTGCCCGGCCAACCGTCGCGCGGCCCGTCGCTTGAACTCTACGGGAACGAAGTGAGCGGCTTTAACCTCTACGGAGACGCCGTTATTCGGCTTGGTGACGGGGACGGTGCCACGTACAAGGGTGATTTCCGCATCTTCGGTAGCAGCGACCTCTTCGTCGTGAAGAACGACGGGTCGGTCGGCATCGGCGACACAAGTCCATCATCTAAGCTAGTCGTCAATAGCGCCTCCTTCTTCAGCCCGTCCCTAACGTTCAATTCAGCTGCTCACTTCAATTTGAAGACTGGCGGAGGCGAGTTGGTTGGCGGGGAACAAGCGGGTTCTCCCTATGGCTTCTGGTTGCAGTCCAGGAGCTGGGCAAGCACGGCGTTCCCGCTCATGTTGAATCCCCTCGGTGGCAACGTAGGTATAGGTACGACCAGCCCGACCGGTACACTCCACGTGTCCTCCGAGGTCCCCCAGATTATCGTCGACAACCCGACGGGCGGTGCGAGCGAATTGGCACGGCTCCAGTTTTCCAAGAACGGAACGGCCAAGTGGTACCTCGATGCCCGCAACGGCAACGAAGGCTTAGGTGACGACCTCTGGATCGCGGACACCTCCAACAACTACTTCGTTTTCGATGATGGCACGGGTAGGTTTGGCATCGGCACTACCGGCCCATCCGACAAACTTCACGTCTCCGGCGGCGAGATCCGCACCAACTCCTGCGTGAAGAATTCCGGCGGCACCGCCATCGCCGGCACCTGTTCCTCCGACGAGCGTCTGAAGCAGAACATTCGGTCCCTCGACGTCTCTCTCGACGACATCGTGGCCCTCGACCCCGTGACCTATGAGTGGCGCGCTGACGAGTATCCCGAGTTCTCCTTCGGATCCGGCACAAACATCGGACTCGTGGCTCAGCAGGTTGAAGGCCACATCCCCGAACTTGTCGCCGAGGGCGAGCACGGCTTCAAGGCGGTGAAGTTTCAAGAGCTGCCGTTCTACCTGCTCCAGGGCCTCAAGGAACTGCGCCTCGAAGTCCAAGAACTCGCCACCCAAACGACTGCCGCGACCGCTACCGGTTTCACCGGCCTCCTCGACTGGCTGCGCGACAAGTCGATCAGCGTCGCGGGCCTGACCGTGGGCTCGAACGATCGTCCCTCTGGCGTCACCACCTACGACCGCTCAACGGGCGAACCATATTGCCTCGCCGTCGACAACGGCCAGCCGACGATCACGCCTGGAGTTTGCCCGTAAATATGCGCCGCCTAGTTCTCGCGGCGGCGACAGTGGCGCTTCTGGCCCCGCTCGTCGTCAACGCCACCGACTCCACGAGCACATCGTTCCGCGTCAGCAACCCCGTGGTTGAACCTGGTGCCTCGTACAGCGCCTCGACCAGCTACCGGCTCAACGCGACCATCGGCCAACCAGCCCAGGGCGCATCATTGAGCACGAGCTACCGGCTCAAGTCCGGTTTCCTGTACTTCACCACGCCATCGAGCGGTTCAAGTTCCAGCACGCCGGGGGCCGCCTGGCCGCCGGGAAAGCCTCTTCCGATCACCGACCCTTCATCCGTCGCGTCGGCCGCACCCATCCCCCAACAGAAGCCACCCGCTTCCCCGGAACCCTCGACGACGTCGTTTAAGCGCGACCTCGACGCCGAGCGCACGGCGATCCGAACCTTCACCCGTCTCTTCCCCCGCGTTCCCAAGTCCGTAGGCGACTGGCGCGCCGTGAACTATCTCGCCTACGGCGGTACGCGGCCAGAGCGTTCCCTTACGGCAGAGACGCGCGCCGTCGCCCGCTTCGTCCGTATCTTCCGTCGCCTGCCACGCGACACGAACGACTGGCGCGCTGTGCACGTCCTTGCCTACCCGGCGCTGTCGACATCGTGATCGACGACCTCGCTCCTGCTTTGACAGAGTATGATAAAGGACCTTATCATACACATGTATAGAACGTCTTCCCGCCATTAGAAGCATCGCCCAAGTCGGCCTCGATCGAGTGCCGGCGATGGTTGCGCGGCAGGGTGATCGGGCGGCTTGGCGGTTCATCGAGTTCTTCACCGCCAACATTCGGAACCCGAACACGCGTCGGGCGTACGCGCGAGCCGTTGGCGATTTCTTCCGCTGGTGCGAACAGCGCCGCGTTCGCGACGTCGCGCAGATCAACCCGACGCTCGTCGCCGCGTACGTCGAGCACCGCAGCCGCACGCACGCCAAGCCGACCGTGAAGCAAGAACTCGCAGCGGTGCGGATGCTCTTCGACTGGCTCGTCGTCGGCCACGTGATGGACGCCAGCCCCGCGCACGCCGTCCGCGGACCGAAACACGTCATCAAGCGCGGCAAGACGCCGGTGCTTACGCGCGAAGAGACGCGCGAGCTTTTAGACGCCATCGAGACCAACGACATCGCCGGCCTTCGCGACCGCGCGTTGATCGGCTTGCTCGTCTTCAGCTTCGCCCGCATCGGCGCCGCGCTGTCCCTGAAGGTCGACGACTACTTCCCCGAGGGCAAGCGCTGGAAGCTGCGGCTGCACGAGAAGGGCGGCAAGGAGCACGTCGTCCCCGTTCACCACACCCTTGAGGAGTACCTCGACGCCTACATCCACACGGCCCGCATCCGCGATCAGGCGGGCGGTCCCCTCTTCAGGACACTGGCCACTGCCCCCGGCAGGCCGCTATCGCTGAAGTCGATGAGTCAGCCGGACGCGTGGCGCATGATCCGCCGGCGCGCTCGCGCCGCGGGAATCCCGACGAAGATCGGCTGCCACACGTTCCGCGCCACCGGCATCACCGCCTACCTCGAGAATGGTGGCACCCTGGAGCACGCCCAGCAGATCGCCGCACACGAATCGCCGCGCACAACCAAGCTCTACGACCGCACCACAGACCAAGTCAGCCTCGACGAGATCGAGAGGATTGCGATCTGACCATCGTCACCTTCCCTCTGTCCCATCGGGAGCCACCCATCGGAACCCATCGGTCTGCTGCTTGACAACGCGGTGGTTGGCTGCGAAATGTGTTGGGTAATGCCGTCCTCGCTGTTCGCTGCTGGTATTCGTGTCTTGGTGTTGGCGCTTCAGCTTTTCGGTGGCATTTTTCCTAGCTCAATTCTAGTCTTATGCGTCGCCGCGGATGGGCACACAGATGTCGAAGTAGCTCACGCTGGTGGGCGGTGCCTCACCGACTACCAACGGCATCACCCCGAGGTGACCGGCGCCTGCGCCCTCGATCAGCACGGCTGCGTCGACGTTATTCTCTCCCAGCAGCCGTTGTGCTCAACGGTGGCCAGCGAGGGCAGCGCGATTAACCAAGGTCCGGCCCTTCCCGGCGCGACCCTTGAACTCTTCCCACCCACTGCCCCACCATTCCATCGCAACACCGTTGCAACCCGCACCGTCGATTCACACCTCTCCGCGCGCCGGACGATCGTCCTGATCGTCTGATTTCATCGTCCCCCGATCAGCCGCCCTAGCTCCGGCGCCGGACGCAGCTGCGCTCGGCGCCCCCTCTTCTTCGTTCCACGGGGTGACCACGATGAGGCGCTCTCAAGGCAGGCTCGTCCTGCTGCTACTGTTCGATGTTCTTTTTGCCATTCCTGCGACCGCTGCTGACCTCCCGTCGCCAGCGGGGCCGCTCACGCTCCGCGAAGCACTCGCCACAGCGCTGCTAGGAAGTCCCGAACTCGCTGTTTTCTCGTGGGAACTCCGCGCAAAGGAGGCAGAGGTCCTGCAAGCCGGCCTGCTTCCTAACCCGGAGCTGAGCACCGAAATCGAAGACTTCGGTGGGACCGGCGACCGCCTCGCTTTCGAGCAGACTCAGATCACGGTCAGCCTGGCGCAGCTCATCGAGCTCGGTGGCAAGCGAGCCAAACGATTGCGGCTCGCAGCCCTCGACCGTGATCTGGCCACGTGGGACTACGAGGTCGCACGCCTCAATGTCGTTGCCGGCGTCAGCAAGGCCTTCACCGCGACGCTCGCCGCGCAACAGCGCCTGCAGCTATTCGGTGAGCTGGTGGGGCTGGCGCGCCGATCCGTCGCCGCGGTTGCCACACAGGTCAAGGCGGGCGCCACGTCTCCCGTCGAACTCATGCGAGCGGAGGCCGCGCTAGGGCGAACCGAAACTCAACTCCGGCAAGCCGAGCGGGATCTTGCCAATGCTCGCACCGCACTTGCGGTCACCTGGGGAAGCGCCACCCCCGGTTTCACCGCAGCCGTCGGCGATCTCGTCCCAGTTATCACTCCCCCGTCCGTCGGGAATCTCCTGGACGCGATTCAGAGCAATCCCGACGTGGCGCGCTGGGTTACGGAGATCGAGCAGCGCACGGCTGCCCTCGCCGTCGAGAAGGCTCGCGCCATCCCCAGTCTCACCGTGGGCCTCGGGGGACGCCAGTTCACGGATAACGGCGACAAGGCGCTCGTAGCAGGCTTCTCGCTTCCGCTTCCGCTCTTCAACCGCAATCAGGGCAACATCCTCGCAGCTGACCGGTGGTTGGCCCAAGCCGAAGCAGCACGCGACCGTGCGACGGTCGCCATACAGCGAGCACTCGCTGCCGCCTACGAAGACCTGCGTGCGGCATACGCGCAAGTCGTCACACTGCGCGACGAGGTGCTCCCGAAGGCCGAGGGCGCCTTCGCGGGCGCGCGCGACGCTTACCAGCGCGGGTTGTTGCGCTTTCTCGACGTGCTCGACGCGCAGCGCACTCTCTTCGAAACCAGAGATCAATACGTACAGACGCTGGCCGCCTACCACATCGCGGCGGCCGACATCGAGCGCCTGAGTGGAATTCCACTCACTGGCACCGACTTGGAGGAAGGAAAATGATCGCAGCTCGCTTTCTCGCGCATGCGCTCCTCGTCGCTGCGCTCGTTGCCCGGGCGGCCTTGGCTGAAGAAGAGCACAGCCGCCACGATCACAGCGACAGTGAGAGCACCGAGGATCATGATGACGACCACGCGATTCGCCTGACCGCTGCGCAGCTCGCTGCCTTCGGCGTCACAGTCGCGACCGCCGGCCCGGCCAAGATCGACCACGGGGTCGAGTTGCTCGGTGAAGTCCGTCCGAATGGCGACACTCTCGCCCACATCGTTCCGCGGTTTCCCGGGATCGTCCGTCAGGTCCGCGCCACCGTGGGAGACGAGGTCCGGGCGGGCAATGTCCTTGCCACCATCGAGAGCAACGAGAGCTTAGCCCCGTATGAGCTCAAGACGCAGCTCGACGGGACCGTCATCGAGCGGCACATTACCCGTGGGGAATCCGTCGACCGCGAGAAGCAGGCCTTCGTCATCGCTGATCTGTCCTCGGTCTGGGTCGACCTCGCCGTCTATCAGAAAGATCTCGATCACGTCCGTGTCGGCCAGAGTGTGCTCGTCTCTTCAGGTTCGGCTGAGGCGGAAGGGAAGATCTCCTACATCGCCCCCGTCGTCGACGAGCCGACGCGCACGGCAATCGCACGCGTCGTTTTGCCCAACCCCGAGCACGCTTGGCGTCCGGGCCTGTTCGTCACCGCCAGGGTTCTTGATCCGATTCCGGCGGAAGTGGCGATCGAGCGTAGCGCCATCCAAACCATCGAGGGCCGCGCCACCGTTTTCGTCGAAGCCCGCGAAGGCTTCGAGCCTCATCCGGTGACGCTCGGGCGCACCGGCGAGACGCTCGTCGAAGTCCTCGACGGCCTCGGTGCTGGCACTCGCTATGTCGCCACCAATTCATTTCTACTCAAAGCTGAGCTCGGCAAGGGCGAGGCCGAACACGAACACTGAACGGAGGCCTGTGATGCTTGAACGTGTGCTCAAGTTTTCCGTCGAGCACCGCGCCTTCGTGGTGCTCGTAACCCTCGTGGCAGCTGCTCTTGGCGTCGTGTCGTTGCTTCGCCTCCCCATCGACGCCGTCCCTGACATCACCAACAATCAGGTGCAGATCAACGCAGTTGTCCCCTCGCTGTCGCCGGTCGAGATCGAGAAGCAGGTGACCTTCCCGATCGAGACCGCCCTGGCTGGCATCCCCGGCCTCGAGTACACACGATCGCTCTCGCGGAACGGTTTCTCTCAGGTCACGGCCGTCTTTGGCGATGACGTCAATATCTACTTCGCCCGACAACAAGTGACGGAACGGCTCGCCGAGGCCCGGGAAAAGCTCCCGCCCGGTGCCGAGCCGCGCCTTGGCCCGATCTCCACTGGTCTCGGCGAAGTCTACATGTGGACAGTCGAGTACGCGCACCCGGACGGGCGCGGCGCGACGGTGGAGGATGGACAGGCTGGCTGGCAGAGCGATGGCACCTATCTCACGCCCGAAGGCGAGCTGCTCCGCACCGACGTGGAGCGCGCCTCGTATCTCCGTACGGTTCAGGATTGGATCATCCGGCCGCAGATGAAAAGCGTGCCGGGGGTGGCAGGAGTGGACGCCATCGGCGGCTACGTAAAGCAGTACCACGTCCAGCCAGACCCGAGAAAGCTGGTCGCCTACGGCCTGACCTTCGGGGATCTCCTGTCTGCTCTCGAGCGCAACAATCTGAGCACGGGTGCCGGCTACATCGAGCACAATGGCGAGTCCTATGTTGTGCGCGCGACGGGCCGCGTCGAGCGGCCCGAACAAATCGCAGCCATGGTGATCGGCGAGCGGTTCGGCACGCCCATCTACGTGCGCGATGTTGCCACGGTCGGCCAGGGTCGCGAGCTGCGGACCGGTAGCGCCAGCGAGAATGGCGAAGAGGTAGTGGTCGGCACTGCCCTCATGCTCATCGGCGCCAACAGCCGTACCGTCTCCGCCGCTGTCCATGAACGTATGACCGAGGTGAACCGCACGCTGCCCCCTGACATTCACGCCAAGACCGTGCTCAACCGGACGGCCCTTGTCGATGCGACGATCCGGACAGTCGAGCGCAACCTCGTCGAAGGCGCGGTGCTCGTTGTCGTTGTGCTCTTTGTGCTCCTAGGACACTTCCGCGCTGCCCTGATCACTGCCCTGGCCATCCCACTCTCCATGCTCTTCACCGCCATTGGCATGGTGCAGACCAAGACGAGCGGCAACCTCATGAGCCTCGGTGCCATCGATTTCGGCCTCATCGTCGACGGAGCGGTGATCATCGTCGAGAATTGCCTGCGCCTCTTGGCGGAGAAGCAGCACAGCCTCGGCAGGCCGCTCACCCTTCAGGAGCGAATCGCCGTCGTCTTTCAAGCCAGCAAACAGGTGCGCAGCGCCACGGCCTTCGGCGAAGCGATCATCATGATCGTCTACGTACCGATTCTCTTTCTCACTGGCGTAGAGGGGAAGATGTTCCGGCCGATGGCCCTCACGGTCATCTTCGCCCTGGCTGCGGCCTTCGTGCTCTCGCTTACCTTCGTGCCCGCGATGGTGGCGCTCTGCGTCACCGGCCGCGTCGTCGAGCGAGAGAACATCCTCATCCGGTTGGCCAAACGCTTCTACGACCCCGTCCTGACGTTCGTGTTGCGAGCCCGCGTGCTCGTCGTTGCCACCGCCGTGGTCGTGTTCGCGGGCTCGCTGCTGCTCTTCGCGCGTCTGGGGCAGGAGTTCGTTCCGACCTTGAGCGAGCTAGACTTCGCTGTTCACGCCATCCGCATCCCCAGTACCAGCCTCTCCCAGTCCACCGACATGCAATTTGCCGTCGAGCGGACGATCAAGGGCTTGCCGGAAGTCTCATTCGTATTCTCAAAGACCGGTACCGCAGAGATCGCTGCCGATCCGATGCCGCCGAACGTCTCCGACACGTTCGTCGTCCTCAAGCCGAGGGAAGAGTGGCCCAACCCAAGCGATACTAAGGAAGACGTCCGGCGCCGGATCGAGGAGACTATCGACCAGCTGCCCGGCAACAACTACGAGTTCACGCAACCGATCCAGATGCGCTTCAACGAACTCATCGCCGGTGTCCGCGGCGATGTTGCAGTGAAGGTGTTCGGAGACGACTTCACCTCTATTCTGCCGGCCGCTGAGCAGATTGCCTCCATCTTGCGCGATACGCGCGGTGCCGCCGATACCCGTGTGGAGCAGATTACAGGTCTGCCCACGCTCAGTGTCGACGTCGACCGGGCGGCCATCGCACGCTACGGGCTGACTGTCGCGGACGTCCAGGACGTCGTCTCGATCGCCATCGGCGGACGCGAGGCCGGCCTCGTCTTCGAGGGCGACCGCCGCTTCGACATCGTCGTTCGCCTACCGGAGCAGTTCCGCCGCAATCTGCACGCCCTGGAGAACCTGCCTGTGCCGCTTCCCCCGCACGAGGAGGAAGCTGTGCGCACGGTAGTGCACGGCGATGAAACGGCTCGCCCAGGATTCAATTTCCTACCCCTTGGTGCGGTCGCCCGCATCAACGTCACAGAAGGCCCCAATCAGGTCAGCCGGGAGAACGGCAAGCGACGCATCGTAGTACAGACGAACGTTCGCGGGCGAGACATCGGTTCCTTCGTCGAGGAGGCGCAAGCGCGCATCCAGCGAGACGTGAAGCTGCCATCCGGGAGCTGGCTATCGTGGGGCGGACAGTTCCAGAACCTAGTGGAAGCAAAGCAGCGTCTGACTCTCGTGGTACCGGCGTGCTTTCTGCTCATCTTCCTGCTTCTCTATCGAACCTTCGGATCAGTCCGGGACGCACTGCTCGTCTTCTCCGGCGTACCGCTCGCGCTCACGGGCGGCATCGTCAGTTTGTGGCTGCGCGACATGCCGTTCTCCATCTCGGCAGCCGTGGGTTTCATCGCCCTCTCGGGTGTTGCTGTCCTGAACGGCCTCGTGCTCGTCACGTTTGTCAACCAGCTCCGCGAGCAGGGCATGGCTCTGGAGGCCGCCATCCATCATGGCTGCCTGACGCGGCTCCGTCCGGTGCTTATGACAGCCCTGGTCGCTTCGCTCGGGTTCGTGCCCATGGCACTCGCGACCGGTACGGGCGCCGAGGTCCAGCGCCCGCTCGCTACCGTTGTCATCGGCGGCATTGCGTCCTCGACGGCGCTCACCCTTCTGGTTCTGCCGGCGCTGTATCGCCTCTTTCACCGCAACACCACCGTGCCTCCACCCCCCGACGTCGCGAGCGGAGCGGAGCAAGCCCATGGCGAAATACAAACGGTATAGCCGGCTGCGGACACCGCTTTCGCCCCGCGCCCTTTCTCACACGCAAAGGTCCGTATTCCTGGGCCTGGCAGCGATTGGCTTCGTCACCAGCCTCTACCTTACCTACATCCACCACCGAGTCGGACTCGATCCGAAGTGGGCGAGCATCTGTGCCATCAGTCCGGCACTCAACTGCGATACTGTCGTCGCCAGCCCTTACGGCTCGCTCCTCGGAGCGCCGCTGTCAGCCTATGCAGCGTGGTTCTACGCCGTGGTCGTGGCACTTGCGCTCAGGCGCAGCCGGCCGCACCGCCATCTGCCACGATCTCCTGCGTTGCTCCTTCTCCTTGGCGGCACCCTCGCCGTCGCGTTTTCCGTCGTCCTGGCCTTTGTATCCGCGGCTTGGATCGGCTCTATCTGCTTGCTCTGCGGCGTGCTGTATCTCGTGAATCTCGGTGTAGCCCTTGTCGCCTGGCTTGCCCTTCGCGCCACCGGCGAGCATGTGCGAACCGCTCTTCGTGCAGAACTCCTCAGCGCCCGCCGGCGTCCGGTTTCTGCTGCAGTCCTCAGCACCTTTAGCCTGGCATTCCTCGCGGCGATCCCTTGGGCGTACTTACGCCAGCCGTCGCAGCCGGCTTCTGCCTGCAAGCTGCTGGCAGACCCGTCCTTCGCCCCGCCAGTGAGCCTGGTGATCTACAGCGACTTCCAATGCCCACACTGCCGCACCCTCGACCGTAGCCTTCGGCCCCTGCGCGGTATCACGGGTCTGCGGATCGTTGCGCGGCAGTACCCACTCGACAGCGCATGCAATTCACAGGTGAAGCGTTCTCGTCACCCCGGAGCCTGCCTCCAGGCTCGTGCTGCGATCTGCGCCGCCGCGCAGGAACGCTACGATGACCTCAGCGACCGGCTTTTCGACGAACAGGCGGCCGACGTCGCCGCCGTCGTCGCATTGGCCCGTTCACTCGGCTTGGACAAGGCCCGCTTCGAGTCCTGCCTCTGGTCGGAACAGACCACTGACGAGTTGTCGGCACACATCCGCGAAGCCATTGCCGCGGGTGCACGCGGTACACCCACGGTTCTCATCAACGGAAAGCGTCATGCCGGCGGCTTCGGTCCCGAGGAACTCGCCTGCCTGGAACAAGCAGCGAACCGTGCGAGCACACCGTCAAACTCCAGCAGAAGAACGCGGCGACGGCGGCCATGGTACACTTTCACAGGTCCCCTCCTGCCGCGCTGGGACGCGTAGGACCGGAGAACCACCATGCCAGAAAACTCACACCACGAAACATACGAAGGCCCTTGGTGGCGGTATCCCCTATTGCGCAACGCGCTCCTCGCTGCAGTCGTTGCCGCAACTGGTTTCGCGCTCGCGCATGTCGGCGTCATCACTGAAGTCGTCGAGCGCTTCTTCTACTTCACCGCCATCCCGATCGGCGGCTACCACTGGGCTCGTGAGGCAATCGAGGACTTCTTTCGTGAGCACACGGTCGGCATCGATATCTTGATGCTCGCCGCCACGTTCGGCTCCGGCGTACTCGGCCTTTGGGACGAAGCCGCAGCACTGGTGATTCTCTACGGATCGGCCGAGGGCTTGGAAGAGTACACCTACGCTCGAACCCGCTCGGCCATCCGCGCACTACTCGATCTAGCCCCTAAGGAAGCTCACGTCCTGCGTGAGGGCAAAGAGGTGACCATCCTCGCCGCGCAGCTCGGGCCGGGTGATCGCTTTCTCGTTCGACCCGGCGAATCCGTCCCGACTGACGGCGTCATTCGAGTAGGCACCTCTTCCGTCGATGAGTCCCCCATCACCGGTGAGTCCATTCCGGTGGACAAGAGGCCTGGCATGAAGGTATTCGCCGCGACGCTCAACCATCAGGGCGCGCTCGAAGTCGAGGCGACGGCGACGTTCGCAGACAACACCCTCAGTAAGATCATCCACCTGGTCGAGACTGCACAGGAGCAAAAGGGTCGCGCTCAACAGTGGATCGAGCGCTTCGGTGAACGCTACAGCCCGGTTGTCCTGCTAGCCTCACTGCTCTTCATCATCGTTCCCTGGTTGCTCGGCCTTCCGATCGCTATTTGGGCGGAGCGCGGGGTGGTTCTCCTCGTCGCTGCCGCCCCCTGCGCCCTCGTGATGTCCACTCCGGTCGCCATGGCCGCAGGGATCACGGCCGCCGGCCGACGCGGCATTCTAATCAAAGGCGGAGCCCACCTCGAACACCTCGGCAACGTGCGCGCGATTGCTTTCGACAAGACGGGCACGCTCACCTACGGCCGGCCGGCGGTTGTCGACGTCATCCCGCTCGTGGGTACTGCCGATGATCTTCTCTCGCTCGCCGCCGGCGTCGAGCACTGGTCCGAGCATCCTCTTGCACGATCCATTGTGAACCATGCCGAAACGCGCGCTATCGCTCCGATGCGCACCGAGCAGTTCCAGGCCCTCACCGGTGCGGGCGCCCGGGCTCTGGCCGGAACAACCTGGTATGTGGGAAGTCCTGCATTATTCGAGTCCCTCGGCGTCTCGCTCGACACCATTGCAGAAGAGGTCGGCCGTCTCGAAGCGCGGGGCAAGACCGTAGTGCTCACCGGTAACCAACATGAGATCCGCGGGCTGATCGCGCTCCAAGACAGCGTGCGACCCGAAGCAGCTCCGCTCATCGCTGCCCTTCAGGCCGCTGGAATTCAGACAGCCATGCTCAGCGGCGACAATGAACGTACCGCCCGCGCTGTCGCCGCCGCCTGCGGCATCGATGAGGTGCATGCCGGCCTCGCGCCCGAGGAAAAGGTGCGCCTCGTGCACACGCTCGTGGCCCGTCACCGTACCGTCCTCATGATCGGGGATGGCGTGAACGACGCCCCGGCACTCGCCGCAGCGACCTGCGGGGTCGCCATGGGCGTCGCTGGCACCGACGCCGCAATCGAAGCCGCGGACATCGCATTGATGGCGGACGACCTCTCCAAACTTCAAGAAGCCCTTGCACTCGCTCGGCGGACGCAGCAAATCAGCCGGCAGAACATCGCCTTCTCGCTCATTCTCCTCGCCGTCCTCATCCCTGCAGCCCTTCTGGGCGTAATGACCATCGCGGTCGCTGTGATCGCCCACGAAGTGAGCGAGTTGCTCGCCGTCGCCAACGGCTTGAGAGTGCCAAGCGTCCGGTCCGTACCCTCCGCCTGACACTCATTGGCCCCTAGGGGCCAAATGGCGCCACACAGCGCCACATGGTGCAACACGAGCGTCGAAAAACCTCAATCATTTCAAGCGCCTCTTCGGGTTCAAGTCCCCCTCCTCGCATTCCCCTCCGCTATGCCTACGGGGAATGCGACAGTCCAAAGTCCCAGGTGCAAGGTCCCGGATCGCAAGGCTGGTGCGGGGCTCTTTCGTCGCGGCTCGTCCTGTGTCTGACCGGCAGGACTTCGTATCCGCCCGGCTGAGTGCTCGACACCGTTGCGACAGCGGCCGGAGCGCGGTATCAAGAGCTATGCGTCATAATGTTCGGGTCGCTATTTCGCTTCCCCAGCCGGTTGTGAATGCCGTAGATGAGTTGGCCGAGCAACGCGGTCAGAGCCGTAGCCACTTCATCGCGTCCTTGCTCGCTCGTGTCGCCGCAGCCAAGCGTGACCGCGAGATCCGTGCCGAGATCGACGCGTTGTTCGCCGACCCCACGGTGCGCGCCGAGCAGAAGGACACCGCCGAGGCGTTCCTCGGCGTCAGCCCATGGCTGCGAGAGACGCGGTAATCCGGCAAGGCGATGTCTTCTGGGTGCGCCTCGGCGGCACCACCGGTTCCGAGCCGTGGGGGCGCCGCCCGGCGGTTGTCCTCCAGCACGATCGATTCAATCAGACCAAGCTGAACACGGTGGTCGTCCTCGCCATCACGACCAACCTCGAACTCGCCGCTTTCCGAGGTAACGTTCGCCTGCGTAAGGGCGAAGCCAATCTCCGCAAAGCCAGTGTCGTCAACGTTACCCAGATTCAGACGATCGACCGGGAGCGACTCGAGGACAAGATTGGTTCCCTGACACGGACACGTTTGCGAGAAATCTGGCGCGGAGTATTGCTCGTCGTCGAAGTCAACGGCAACGAGTGACGCAGTCGGATTCAGGGGCTACCCGACGTACCCGTGCTTGGTCTGCTTAGCGCGAAGAAAGAGCCCGCCGGTCGAAACCGAAGCGGGCTTGTTTGAATCAGGAACGTGTTGTGACCTGCACCAGTGTCTCGTCGACCTGTTGCTGGTCCCCGAGGCACACCGGCAGGTAGTCGCAGTAGCCGCACCATTTGCCGGGCCGTTTGTAGTAGTGGCCGGCGGTGATGGCGCGGCCGACGAGGTCGGCCTTGGCGAGGTACTCGGCGAGGTGTGCCGGCTGCCGGGCGCTGAGGTGCCAGTCGATCCGCGGCTCTTTGGTCCGGACGAAGACGCACAGCGCGACTTGCTGTGCCTCCGGCTCGGCGAGCTGGTAGGCGGTCAGTTGGTCGGAAAGCTGCACGTCGTGGTCCTGGTAGGCGGCGGTGGTGGTCTTGAAGTCGATCACCGTCGGCACATCGTCGAGTTCGGCGACGAGGTCGATGACGCCGACCAGTGAAAGGTTGAGGGAAGTGATGCGCAACGTGAAAGGCTTTTCGATCGCCGTCACATTCCCGAGTCGCGGGACTTCTTCCTCCAGAAACTTCGTGAGTAGCGCGATGGCCTTCGCTCGCAAGATCTCCCAGGAGTCGCGCTGGCTGTAATTCAACGGCTCGTTGTGGAGTACGCTCCACGCATTGGCGAACGAATCGGCCGGCAGCACGCCCTTCCGGAAGAAATGGGCGATGGCCTCGTGCACGAGCTGGCCGAAAATCAATGCGGCATCTTGTACCTTCGGCCGCAACCGTTCGACGTAATACAGTCGGTACTGCTCGGGACAGTGGAGGTAGCGGTTCACCCGGGAGTGAGAGAGGTAGGGCGTCTCCGAAGAGACGCCCCTGGTTTCCGATCCGGCAACACTCCCATTCATGACCAGCTCCTGCTCGGCTGTCGCTGGCCATTCGCCGGCAGCACGCGGTCGACGTTGGTGTACTTGCCGTCGGGGCTGGGCTTGGTGATCACCCGGCACGGCAGGTTGAGATTGGTCCCTTCCTGGATCTCGACACCGTTGAAGCCGGCTGCGGCCACCGCGGCGGCGAGTTCCTCGGGCTTGCCGAAGAGCTTCAAGGTCTTGCCGTTCACCTGCACGTTGATGAAGAGACGGCGACCCCACTTGCCGTCCATTCCGGCGACGTTGAGCAACTGCGCGGGTACGCCCAGTGACACGGCTTGATCCCCATTTGCGGACGCTACGGGCGTGGGCCGCGGAGTGGGCCCGTTCGGTTGCGGGACCGCCCGTGTTGCAGGCGGTGCTTCACGACGGCTGAGAAAGCCGCCGACGATCGACGACTGGAGCGCGATGAGCTGTTGGGCTCGATCGCGGACCGCATCGTCCGCCAGGTTGTCGAGCGGAGCGGAAAACTCCACCGACAACGAGTCGATACGCCCGTCCGGACTGACACTGCGCTTGACGAGCATGTGAGCCCTACTGGTGGCTCCGTTGCCGTTGCTGTTCCCGCCCACGGCCTTCCGTTTCCGCGGTGCGCGGCTCTCCTCCTGGATCGCCCGTCGTTCTTCGGCCTCGACCGGGTCGGTTTTGGCCGCTGCACCGTTTCCGGCTTCTTGTTGTCCCAGGACGGCCAGGATGTGCTTGCAGCGCCACGTTGGGTCGGCTGCATGCAGTCCGAAGTCCGGGCACGTGCAGGACGGCTGCTCCGCGCTTCCCGTCACGCGATAGGCTCGTTTCGGGTCGGTGGGTGCGTACACCCTGAACCCTCCTTGCGCCTGCGTGATGACGTACGTCTCACGCACGGCGCGGTCCTGTCGCTTTGCCAACTCTTCGTTGGTCATGGTTCGTCCCTCCTTCTGTTGGTGTTGGTTTGGGTTGACTGAGAAAAAGAACTGACAAGCAGTGTAGGACGGGAGCGAAATCCGCATAGGATGCGGGTCTGGCCGCCTGCGGCAGGCGTCGCGCCCTTCGCCCAAAGCTCGGCGGCGCGCATCATGAAGAGACATCCACAGATTACACAGATGGCCACAGATTCTGCTTGTGTGCTTTCCGCTTCGTAGCCGTTGTGACTCCCTATCCGTGGTCATCTGCGGCCATCTGTGGATTCGACCCCCTATTTTCTGACCATGAACACCAACAACGAGGACGCGGTGACCGTGCTCGGGTGCACAACCTACCGAGGGACCCGACGAGTGTTCGGCATTCGCAGGGCCGATCGCCGCGCGCACATGTTGCTCGTCGGCAAAACAGGTACAGGGAAGTCGACGCTCTTGGAGACGATGCTGCTCCAGAACCTGGCTACCGGCGAAGGCTTTGCAGTCCTCGATCCGCACGGCGATTTGGTGGATCGACTGATCGCCCACGTGTCCGAATCACGATGCGATGACGTGATCTACCTCGATGTACCGAACCCCACCCAGCCATGGGGTTTCAACCCACTTGCCGATGTCCCTGTCGAACGTCGGCCACTGGTCGCCTCTCAACTGCTCGACGTCTTCAAGAAGCTCTGGATCGACTCCTGGGGACCACGAGTCGAGCATCTCCTGCGGCACACCCTGCTCGCGCTGCTCGACCAAGCGCAGCCGACCTTCGCGGACGTGCCGCAACTGCTTGCCGACCGGGACTTCCGTCGCGACGCCATGACACACGTGCGCAGCCGGCAGGTGCGCGCCTTCTGGCTCCGGGAGTACGAAGACTATCCTAGTCGCTTGCGCGCGGAGGTGATTGCCCCGCTGCAGAATAAGGTCGGCGCCTTTCTCGCCAATCCACTGCTCAATCGGATTCTCACCCAGCCGCAACAAATGCTCGACCTGCGACGGCTGATGGACGACGGCAAGGTGCTCGTCGTCAACCTTGCCAAAGGAAGAATCGGCGAGGACACCGCGGCGCTGCTCGGCTCACTGCTTGTCGCGAGCATCGGCACCGCGGCGTTGAGCCGCGCCGATCAGCTACCGCACGAGCGCCGCGACTATTGGCTATATCTCGATGAATTCTCCACGTTCACGACGCTCAGCCTAGCCACGATGCTTTCCGAGTTGCGCAAGTTCAGAACTGGGCTCATCTGCAGCCTGCGGTACACCGCCGCACTCTCCGCGCCCATGCAGGCGGCCGTCTTCGGGAACGTCGGCACACTCATCTGATTTCGCGTCGGCGGCCCGGATGCCGAGTTGCTCGCGCGGGAGTTTCATCCGACGCTGCGGCAGGCCGATCTCGTCAGCCTGCCCAACCACCGCATGTACGTCGAGCTGCTCGTCGATGGGATGCCGACGGAGCCGTTCAGCGCGGCGACGTTGCCGCCGCTGTCGTGCTGAGTCCACAGTGCAATGCACCATCCGCTCGAACTGGACATACACAGCCGAGGAATTTGACCCACGAACCGCTTGGGTCTACGCTGTCGTCATGGCAATACGAGCCGTCGATTTGGAAGGCGTGCCCGAAGACCAGGCCCGAGCGATTGAAGAGCAGGCCCGCTACTGGCGGGACCTGACAGCGCGAAAGCGGCCGGCAAAGATCCGCGACCTGCCGCAGTGGCCTGGCATCGCGCCACGTCCTGAGAAGCTCCGCCGGCGCGAGATCTATGACGATGTCGGCTGATCGAGCGCTGCTGGATACCAACATCCTCATCTATGCTCTCGATCCCACATCCGAGTTCCACGCGGCGAGTGATGCGCTTTTGGAACGGACCAAGACGGCCGGTGCCGGCCTGTGCATCGCGCCGCAGAACCTTGCCGAGTTTTTTGCCATCGTAACAAACGCTCGCCGGGTAGCCACTCCGCGCCAGCCCGAGGAGGCGTTGGCGGTTATCGAGCAGTTACTGGAACGACCTGGGTTGGAATTGCTCCCGGTGCCCACAGACGTGGTCGCGCGATGGATCACGCTCGCGCGGCGCCGTCCGGTAGCTGGCGGCGATCTCTTCGATATCCAGCTCATCGCCACAATGCTCGGAAACGGCATCACCCGGATCTTTACCTTCAATCGCGACGACTTCGTCCCCTTCTCCGAGCTTGACGTAATAACACCGACCGCCGGTGAGCCGGAGCCGAGCCCAGCTACAGAACGCCCCCCGAAAAACACGTAGTGGCACCAACGTGTTTAGGCCACGAGCCGCCAGCAACTCCTGGCGGCTCTTTTCGTTTCGAATCCTCGTCGCCTCGACCGTGCCGGAGCCGGCCCGATTCACCTCCTTCGCAGATTTCTCATGGTGCTGTTCACTGAGGCACAAAGGAGGTGATCCTATGAAAGGCAAGAGGCCAGACTTCAGCGTCAACACGGTGATTGCCACCGACAATGGTGACCGCTGGCGTGAAATCGGCGTTGCGTTCGCGAGCGAGCGGGGCGGAACGATCACCGTGCTGCTCGATGCGCTGCCGGTCGCCGGCAAGTGGGTGCTGACACCGCCGAAGGAGCGGACGGCGAGCCCCAACGAGGGCTGAGTCCTGCGGACGGCGTCCGTTCTACGGGCCGCTCGCCGCTGGCTCGCTGCGGGCGTCCCCGCGCGGACCTCGACGGCGGGTCGACTTGATCACGCGCTCCGAGCCGTTCTCGCGTGGAGCGGAGTCCGTCAACGACTCCGCTCCATCTCTATCTCAACCACTCGTCCCTCTCCGCAGCTGGACGCGATGTCGCATGACGCGGCACCGATCGCCTGGCCACGCAAGGAGGACGAGCAGTGCAAAACAGAAGCGGACGCAGAGACATCGATTGGCTCAGGCGCGTCGTCAGAGGGCACTTCAAGCGCTCATGGCGCCGCGTCTTCGCCAAGCTCGATGCGCGGCAACCGGAAATGACGCCGGTACCATCAATCGCGCACACCAAGGAACGGCGGACGAACGCCACCCGGCGCTAACGCGGTTCCTCACCAGAGCGGAGTCTGTCCTCCTCCCCAGACTCCGCTCTTTCCATTTCGCCCTTCCCCGCGACCGGACGCGACCCCGACATGTCGTCGGCGCCGAACGCCCGGCCGCGCCAGGAGGGTGACGATGCCAACGTCTCCAGAAGGCCCCCAACTCGAACTGCCCTTTGAAGCTCCAAAGCAATCTGTGCTCGTACGCGATGCGGAAAATGCTGGGTACATCGGCAATACAGCGCGCCCAAGCACGACCGTAATTCCCCTCCGCAGAGTACCTACCGCCATCGAAGACTGGCCACGAGCCGACCGGCCGCGCGACAAGCTACTCGACCGTGGTCCTGGCGCACTCACGAACACCGAGCTTCTCGCCATCATCCTGAGGGCCGGTACACGCGGACGGACCGCTCTTGATCAGGCACGCGCACTGTTCGCGCACTGCAACGATGACTGGCGCCGGCTCGGCATGCTTGGCGCCGGCGATCTCCGTCGGTGTGGCCTCGGACCGGTGCAAGCTGCCGAGATTCTTGCCGTCATCGAAATCGCCAAACGCTACGGCGAACACGAGTTCAAGCCTGGGCAGCCGCTTCGCGGATCCGCCGATGTGTACGCCCACTACCGCGAGCGCCTCGCGGCCGAGACGCGCGAACATTTCCTCTGCATTCTGCTGGACAACAAGCACCGTAAGATCAAGGAAATCACGGTGTCGCAGGGCTCGCTCACGGCGAGCATCGTCCACCCGCGTGACGTCTTCGCGGCAATAGTGCGCGAGGCAACGCCGGCGGCAGCGGTCATCTTCGTCCACAACCACCCCAGCGGGTGCCCCATCCCGAGCAAGGAGGACATCGAAATCACCCGCCGACTCCGCGAGGCCGGCGAGATCATGGGTGTGCGTGTGCCCGATCACATCATCATTGGTCGCGGGCGCTACGTGAGCTTTGTGGACGAGGGCTATTGGTAATCAGCAGAATCGCGCCAAGAACAAGCTACGCGCCATCCCCCAACGGATGGCGCGTTTTCCATTCGCATGGAGATGTTCCGATCGGGATCAACGATGGTCACAACCGTGGTGACACGCTTCAGTATACTCGACTGCCGTACTATGAATGCCGAGCATTGCCGAAATCACCTGCCCATTCTGTTTTCCGGATGTCAATCGAATCTTCCACGCAGGGGAACTGGTGCTCGGTTTGTGGGACGGGTATCCCGTTTCGCCCGGCCATGCGCTCCTCGTCCCGCGTCGCCATGTTGCGAGCTGGTTTGACGCCTCGTCGACTGAACGTGAGGAGCTTGCAGCGGCGGTCGCAATCGCGCGCACGACGATACTACGCGGGCATCGCCCCGATGGCTTCAACATCGGCATCAATGTCGGCTCGGCCGCCGGCCAGACGGTGTTTCATCTGCATATCCACGTCATCCCACGTTACGCGGGCGACGTGCCCGATCCACGCGGCGGCGTGCGCCATGTCCTGCCGTGCAAGCAGCCACAGGTGCCAGCAACCGGCAGCGAGCCGATCATACACGACGCTTCAGCCCCCTGGCTTTCGAGCCTTGCGGAGCAAAGGGATCTCTCAGCGCACAAAGAAGACGAAGAGCCAGGGATTACTGCGATTCCAAGTCGTGCGGCTGCCAGGTCAGACGCAGCCGCGTTCGGTGAGCGGATCTTGCTCCTGCTCGACAAGGGGCGCTTTACCACAACCTACAAGTACGCGGTGCTGTTGGCCCTGATCGATCTCTGTCTCGAACAAGGCTCGGCGGTTGGCGGTGCCGCTTCGTTCACCACCCAGCAACTGGCGGAGAAGATCGTGGAGTTGTACTGGCCGCAGACCGCACCGTATCCGGGCCAGAAAGGCTTGCATGTTCTGGCGCAGCACCACGGCGGGCAGGCCGAGATCGTGTCGGCGATCCAGAAGTTTCGTGAGCGCTGTGCGGTGTCCGGCGCGGCAATGCGACAGGAGCTCGCGGAGATTGCGGAGCGAGCTGGGTTCGACCGCCATCCCGAGCGGACGTTGAATGTTGCGCGAACCATCTACTCCCGCCTCCCCGATGACGTGCGGCTGTGGTTGCGGAGCAGGGAGTTTGTGGCCATGGTGGCGCAGCGCAGCCGGCTGGAGAGCGCGTTGGGCCGCCTCGAATAGCATCCCACCATGGCAGACTACGTTCGGGGGCTTTACGAGGTCCTGCTCACGGAGAAGTTGGCGCTCCTTCTGCAAAACCTCGATCGACGACTGGATCCACGCTGCGACAGTTTACGCACGGCCGACGCCGCCGACCGGATCGCCCTTCACCTTGCACGCGTCATCCAGCGTGTCGTGGCCGGGGTGGAGGAGGAACGCCGTGTCGACGTGGGCATCTCGCTGTCCCGACGGCTTATCGACCTGATCGACGAAGTCATCAGCGATGCAGAGGCCAGACCTGAGGCTCCGGTTGAGGCAGGCAGCGTGTTGCGAGAGATTCTCGCCCGCCTGCCCGATGGTTCGACCGAAAGCATTCCCCAACCATTGATCCCCCTGCTCGATACAACCTTGCTCACTAATGTTCCTGGGGAACCGCGGGTTGGCAGCCAGCTGACGACGGAGATTCAGTCGGCAGATCGTATCGACGTGGTCATGGCGTTCATCCGCCGTAGCGGCATCGCTCCGTTGGTCGATGGACTGCGCCGCCATGCAGAGAGCGCGCGCGAGTTGCGCGTGCTGACCACCACATACACCGGATCAACCGAGGCCCGAGCGTTGGACGTGCTGCGTGAACTCGGTGCCAACGTCCGGGTCTCCTACGATACGGGCAGCACGCGGTTGCACGCCAAGGCGTGGTTGTTTCACCGCTCCTCCGGCTTTTCGACTGCTTACATTGGCTCGTCCAACCTTACCCATGCTGCGCAGGTGAGCGGGCTCGAATGGAACGTACGTGTATCGGGCGCCCGAAACCCCGATGTCATCACCAAGATGGCCGCTGTATTAGAGGGATACTGGAACAGCGGCGATTTCGTGCCCTACGATCCGGAACAGTTTGCCGCTGAGACCGAGCGCGGTGCGTCTCGCGGGCCGACCCTGCTGCTGAGCCCGATCGAACTGCGGCTGGAGCCGTTCCAAGAGCGTCTCCTGGAACAAATCGAGCTATCGCGGCTGAAGGGGCATCACCACAATTTGCTGGTCGCGGCCACGGGCACGGGGAAGACGGTCATGGCGGCCGTCGACTACTCGCGGCTGCGATCCCGGCTGCCGCGCGCGCGTCTCCTCTTTGTGGCGCATCGCGAGGAAATCTTGGATCAGAGCCTCGCGACGTTCCGTCACTGCCTACGCGATCCAGCGTTCGGCGAGCAATGGGTGGGTGGGCACCGCGCCGAGTGGCTTCAACACGTCTTCGCGTCGATCCAGAGCATTCGTGCGGCAGGCCTCCGTGATCTCGACCCACGCCACTTCGATATCGTCGTCGTCGACGAGTTCCATCACGCAGCCGCACCGTCGTATCGGGCATTGTTGGAGCACGTCCAGCCTATCGAACTGCTCGGGCTTACCGCCACGCCTGAACGCAGCGACGGCTTACCGCTGCTGCACTGGTTCGACAATCGAATCGCCGCTGAGTTGCGCTTGTGGGATGCCATCGACCAGCATCGGCTCTCACCGTTCGTCTACTACGGCATCCACGACGGGCTGGATTTGCGTGACATCCCATGGCGGCGGGGCCGCGGGTACGATGTCGACGGCCTCTCCAACCTGTATACGGCCAATGACGTCTGGGCCAAACAGGTTCTTCAGCAACTCAAAACGCGGGTGGACGATCCCCATAAGGTACGGGCGCTTGGGTTCTGCGTGAGCGTTGACCACGCTCGCTACATGGCTCGGGTGTTCAATGATGCCGGCGTTCCGGCGGTTGCCGTGTGGGGTGACAGCCCGGACGACGAGCGGCTGGCGGCGCTCTCGAACCTGGCCAACGGGCGCATCAACGTCGTGTTCTCGGTCGACCTGTTCAATGAGGGGATCGACGTGCCCGTCATCGACACTCTTCTGTTACTCCGTCCGACCGACAGCCCGACGCTGTTTCTGCAGCAACTCGGACGCGGGCTGCGTCGGACCCCCGGCAAGGACGTCTGCACGGTGCTGGACTTCGTCGGTTGCCACCGTACGGAGTTCCAATTCGACCGGCGCTTTCGGGCGTTGCTGGGGGGCACGCGAAGAGACCTGGTGCAGCAGATCGAGCGGGGGTTCCCGTTCTTACCTGCGGGCTGCCATATGGAGCTTGACGCGGTTGCTGCCGAGATCGTGCTCTCCAACATTCGCGAGGCGATTCCATCTCGCTGGCAGCTGAAGGTTGAGGAGCTGCGCCAGCTGCTCAAAGCCGGAACCCCGGTGAGCCTCGGCGATTTCTTGAAAGAGACAGGGTTCGAGTTGGAGGACGTGTACACTGGCCCCAAGAGCTGGTCCGATCTCCGCGAGGATGCTGGCGTCTCAACTCAGCCGGCCGGCCCCAATGAAGAGGTGTTGCGCCGCGCCTGCGGGCGCTTATTGCACATCGACGATGTCGAGCGGATCAACGCCTACAAAGCAGTGTTGATGGCCGACGCTCCACCGGCACTCGACACGATGACAGAACGCGAACGGCGGCTGATCAGGATGTTGGTGGCGTCGCGTGCTGAAAAAGCGCTGGGAAAAGTGACGACGCTCGCGGAGGCCTGTGCCCTGCTGTGGCAACACCCACAGGTACGGGCGGAATTGCTCGAGCTTCTCGACGTGCTCGCCGAAACCGTCGACCATGTGCACATGCCGCTGGCCGGACAGCCGGGCGTCCCGCTACAGGTGCACGCGCGGTACACGCGCATCGAGATCCTGGCGGCGTTCGGCGTGGGGGAGGTGGCACGTGTCGCGCCATGGCAAACGGGCGTGTGCTGGGCGAAGGACGCCGGCGCGGACCTGTTTGCATTCACCCTCGACAAGACCAGTGGGCAGTTCTCGCCAACGACGCGGTATCGCGACTACGCCATCAACCGGGACCTCATTCACTGGGAGAGCCAATCGACGACCCGCGCGGACAGCGAGACCGGCGTCCGGTACCAGAGGCACGCCGAGCGCGACACGTCGATCATGTTGTTTGCCCGCCTACGTCAAGACGAGCGCGCGTTCTGGTGTTTGGGGTCGGCAACCTACGTGCAGCACGAATCGGAACTTCCCATGGCGGTCACTTGGCGGCTGCATCACCCGCTGCCAGGCGACCTGTTCGCATCGTTCGCCGCCGCCGTGGCGTGAATAACTGAATGTACCCGGCAAACTGACGAACGGCGAGGACGGTCTTGGAGAGTGCTGTCATGAGAAACGCAAGTTCCCCAGGGCCGCCTCGTCGAACAAATGGACTGCTCGTACGCTCCGGATTGCTTGGGTATGGAAGCCGCTCAGGAACAATCGGGGCCGCTTCTCTTCCAAACCTTGACCTTTCCGAACGCGGCTCCTGCATGTGAGAAATGCCGCCGCAGCGGGGGAATCGGGCGCGATCAGGTTTCCCCGGAACGCGTGCGGCGACTGGCCTCTTCGGTAGCCGGGCAGTGCCGTGCCCGGTTACCAAAGAGGTAGAAAACCTCTCGGTGTTCTTCTCGGTCATTGCCACCACGCTGAAGGGGAACGCTACGTATTGGTTTCGAGGTCATGCAGACCTTGCGTGGCGGCTCATCCCCTCGGCGCTACGCTATGCTACTGCCCGCGAGAGGGATGTGGCGCTAGGGCTGCTCGCCGAGTTCAAGCGGGTAGCCGAGATCAAGCAGACACGCCCACCTCGCGACGACGATGAACTGGGCTGGCACCAGGTTGCCAGGCACTATGGACTTCCAACGCGGCTGTTGGATTGGACCGAGAGCCCGCTTGTCGCCCTATACTTCGCGTGCGAACAGGAGGAGACCGACGGCCTGGTGTATATACTCAACCCCGTGGATCTGAATCGCCTGAGCTATCCGGACCGGCCGCGCATCCTTGACGCACGCCAGGACGCCGAGATCGTGCGCGAGTACCTCCACCTCGACGGCAAGCAGAGGAAGCGTGGACGACGGACCGTTGCCGTGAATCCCGTGTGGAACTCCGAACGGCTCATGCTTCAGAAGGGCGTTTTCACCTTGCATGGGTCGCGGGACATCGAGCTGCCCGGCGACACGCCATCATTGGCTGCGGTCCCGATCACACGGGAAGCGAAGGGGACTCTTCGCTCGGAACTGGAGCGCGTGGGCATCGACGAGATGACTATCTTCCCCGAACTGGAACACGCCTGTGCCCACCTGAAACGGCGCGCTCGGCTAGAGGAGGGGTGATGGCTTGCCACATTCCATTTGCCTACAATGCGAAAGACGGCCACTTGGTGCGGACGATCTATCCGGATGCGGAGATCGTGCGTATCTCGTCGGAGACCGCATCCAAGGTGATCCCCCAACTGCCCCGGGGAATGGGTGTGTGGATGGATCCTGCAGTCGACGGGTTCGAACGATGGCCCGACGTCAACGACAACTGGAAGAAACACATAAAGACATTCGCTGGCTGGGATTCCATTGGTGACAAGACCTTTCAGCAGAAACCGAGCCTGGCAACCGTTGAACAGTTCGTCAGCGAGGTACTCCATGGATGCCTGAAGGCTGCGCAAAAGGCGTCGTGGTTGAGTGTGCCGCAGCTTCCTGCGGTAAGTGACGGTTCACGAAACAAGATCAACCGAGTACTGGCGGATGCTGCAGCCACTTGGCGAGCCAAAGAAAAGTACCGTGGCAAGCTGATTCTCCCGGTGATTCTCACTCACCAGGAGCATGCAGATCTAAAGACTGATCGGAACCAGCGGATCAAGTCTGCTCGGACGTTCCGAGACTGTTCAGTTGCCCGTGCAATGCGCGTGGATTGGGACCGGCAATAACCCTCTTCTTTCGAACGAGATTGCTCGACGAACCGTGCGGATTCGCATGGACGCAGCGATGGAAAGGCCGTTCATCTGCCGCAAGTTCCGCCATCCCGATCTCCAGGGGTGGATTCGGGAGAACCGCGGTCGACTCGTTTGGTCGTTCTTGGTGTTTGCGCAAAGATGTGTCCTTCCGGCAGAGATGCGAAGCCCAATTTTATCGAGATTTCCGGGCGCGTAGGGCTCAGCCAGCGGGCCCTGC